>DASQTS010000051.1:0-2048 GCA_035641775.1 Thermoleophilaceae bacterium | reverse complement strand
CGGCGCGATGCGCTCCGCGGCGCAGCTGATCTCCTACGAGGTGGCGCTCGGCCTGTCGCTGCTCGGCGTCGCGATGACGGCGGGCTCGCTGTCGATCGTCGACATCGTCGCCTCGCAGGACAACATCTGGTACGTGATCCCCCAGTTCGTGGGGTTCTGCATCTTCCTGGTCGCGGGCTTCGCCGAGACCGCCCGCGCGCCCTTCGACCTCCCGGAGGCCGACGCCGAGATCGTCTCCGGCTACAACACCGAGTTCGGCGGGATGCGCTTCGGCTCGTTCTTCATGGCCGAGTACATCGAGGTGGTGATCATCTCCTCGCTCGGCGCCGCCTGCTTCCTCGGCGGCTGGCACGGGCCCGGTCCCGACGCGCTCGGTCCATTCTGGATGTTCCTGAAGGTGATGCTCGGCGTGTTCTTCTTCATCTGGATCCGCGCGTCGCTCCCGCGGCTGCGCTACGACCAGCTCATGTCCTTCGGCTGGAAGGTGCTCCTGCCGCTGGCCACCCTCAACGTCCTGGCAACGGCAATCGTCCTGGTGGTGACCTGATGAGCCCATTCGCATGGGAGAACGACGTCGTCGAGGTGCCGCGCGGCCCGGAGCCCGGCGGGCTCGGCGGCGCGTATCGCGCATTCGGTGAGACCCTGCGCGGCCTGCGCACGACGCTCGGCCGTGTGACGGAGGGCCACCACACGATCGAATACCCCGAGGAGAAGACGCCCGTCTACCCGCGCTTCCGCGGCCGCCACAAGCTGCACCGCTTCGAGGAAACGGGGCTCGAGAAGTGCGTGGGCTGCTCGCTCTGCGTCGCCGCCTGCCCGGCCAAGTGCATCCGCGTGGTCGCGGCCGAGAACACGCCCGAGAACCAGGTCTCGGCCGGCGAGCGCTACGCGGCCGTCTACGAGATCAACCTGACTCGCTGCATCTTCTGCGGCTACTGCGAGATGGCCTGCCCGTTCGACGCGATCACGATGGGCAACGACTACGAGCTCGCGGACTACACGCGCAGCGACCTGATCTTTACGAAGGAGATGCTGCTCGCCGACCCGCCCGAGCACACGCCGCTCCGGCGCGAGGGGGAGTAGCCGGCCCGTGTGGTTCGAGCAGGTCCTGTTCTTCATCGCCGCGATCGGCGCGCTGGCCGGCGCGCTCGGCGTGGTGCTGCTCCAGAACCCGTTCTACAGCGTGCTCTCCCTCGTCGGGCACCTGCTGGGGCTCGCCGTGCTGTTCCTCCTGCTGCACGCCGAGTTTCTGGCGGCGGCCCAGGTCGTGGTGTACGCGGGCGCGGTGATGGTGCTCTACCTGTTCGTGGTGGCGTACATCGGCGGCGCCGACGAGCCGCTGCGGCCCGAGCACGGCGGCGTGGCGAGGTTCGGCCCGATCTTCGCGCTGGCCGTGGCAGTGGAGCTGTGCATCGCCTTTATATCGAGCGGCCTCCAGGCGCTCGACACGCGCGGGGCCGAGCTCGGCCCGGGGTTCGGCTCGCCCGGTGAGATCGGCGAGCTGCTGCTCACGAACTTCCTGCTGCCTTTCGAGGCGGCGTCGTTCCTGCTGCTGGTGGCCGCCGTGGGCGCAGTGGTGCTCGCGAGGCGGCGGCGCGGGCTCGAGGAAGAGGAGGCGCGCGCCTAGGTGGACGTCACCTGGTACCTGATCCTGTCGGCGTTCATCTTCGCGATCGGCGTGGCCGGCGTGATCTCCCGGCGCAACCCGCTCGTCGTGCTGCTCTGCCTCGAGCTTATGCTGAACGCGGGGAACCTCGCGCTCGTGGCGTTCTCGCGCATGCACGGCGGCGAGGCGGGGCAGGTGTTCGCGCTGATCGTGATGGTGATCGCCGCGTGCGAGGTCGTGATCGGCCTCGGGATCATCGTGGCGATGTACCGCAACCGACTCCCGATCGACGTCGACGAGATGTCCGAGCTCCGCGGATGAGCGCAACCTCGTACGGCTGGTTGGTGCTGGCCTCCCCGCTCGCGGGCACGCTGATCGTCGCGCTCGGCTGGCGCGCGCTGCCCGGGAAGCTGCCCGGCTGGATCGGGACGGCGGCGATCCT
>DASQTS010000050.1:0-26647 GCA_035641775.1 Thermoleophilaceae bacterium | reverse complement strand
GGTGCTTGTCGGAACGCAACGGCTGAGCACGGGCGGATCGGTCCTCGACGTCTCGAGCTACGCCGACCACCCGAGCTACAGCTCGAGCACCGACCGCTTCGATGCGGCTGTGCTCGAGCTCGCGACGTCCGGCGTCGCCGCCGGCGGCCAGACGCTCTCGCTCATCGGCGAAGAGGGATCAGGCGATGATGCGCTGTGGGCGCCCGGCAAGCTGCTCGCGATCTCGGGCTGGGGCGCGACGTCGGAGGGTGGAAGCGTCACCGACCAACTGCGGGAGGCTCAGGTCCCCCGCATAGCCGACAGCACGTGTGGTCAGAGCGACTTCTACGGCAGTGCCTTCGACCCCGCGACGATGGTCTGTGCCGGCCCCGCTGCGGGCGGCGTCGACACCTGCCAGGGCGACTCCGGCGGGCCGCTTGCCGCGTCCACGCAGGATCCGCTCCCGGTCAGCCAGAACAACCCGTCGCAGTGGCGGCTCGCGGGGATCACCTCGTGGGGCCAGGGCTGCGCGCGCGCGAAGAAGCCCGGCGTCTACACGCGCGTAGCAGCACCCGCAATCCGTAACTGGATTCTCGGGACCACGCCGCTCTTCCAGCTGAGCGTCCTGCCCAGCGGAACGGGCAGCGGCACGGTTACGAGCAACCCGGTCGGCATCAACTGCCCGCCCGACTGCACGTTCGGGTACACGAGCGGCACTGACGTCACGCTCACCGCGGCCGCCGACAGCGGCTCGGACTTCACCGGCTGGATCGGCGCCGCCTGTTCCGGCACCGGGACCTGCACGGTATCGATGGATCAGGCATGGAGCGTCGGTGCGGAGTTCACGAACACGTCGCCCACGCCGACGACGCGCACGCTGACCGTCGTCAAGTCGGGCGGTGGTAGCGGCAGAGTCACGAGCGCCCCGGCCGGCATCGACTGCGGATCCGATTGCTCAGCGGGCTTCCCGCACGGCACCGACGTGACGCTCACCGCTGCGCCCTCGTCCGGGTCGACGTTCGCCGGCTGGGAGGGTGAGGGTTGCTCGGGCACGGGCACGTGCATGGTCGCCATGGACCGGGTGCGCGAGGTGACCGCCACGTTCGGCCTGGAGGCCGCGATCCCTACCCCGCCGCCGGCCGACGAGCCGACCCTGACGCCGAGTCTGACTCCCGGCTCGGAGCCCGATACCGCTGACAACTCGCCGCCGGTAGCGGCGATCGCCAGCAACCGGCTGTTCATGAGCCGGCGCGGTCACGTACGTGTCCGCATTGACTGCAGCAACTCGCCCGAGGACTGCCTCGGCGTCGTCCGCCTGCGGCTGCGCTTCCCGACGGATGCCAGTGCTGCTCTACGGACTGTCGGGCGCGCCTCGTTCGAAATCACGGCGGGCGATAGCAAGCTCGTCAGGCTCCGCCTGACGAGGCGCGCACGACGCCTGGTGCGGCGCGAGGGGCGTGTGCGGGTCCGCGTGGTGGCCGTCGTTCACGACGCCGCGGGCAACCGGCGCACGCTCCGCAAGAGGCTCACACTGCGCGCCGCGCGGTAGGTCACGCGCGCTCCGGGGGCGTACGGACTCATGCCTAGCTGAGCCTTGACTCGGCCCGGCCGCGGGCGGAGGATCTGCACTGGACATGGCCATCGACTACTTCCTGAAGATCGACGGGGTCTCCGGCGAGAGCGTCGATTCGAAGCACAAGGGCGAGATCGAGGTCGAATCGTGGTCGTGGGGTGAGTCCAACCCCGCTCAACCCGGCGGGGGTGGCGGAGGCGGCGCCGGGAAGGTTCAGATCCAGGACCTCGTCTTCACCACGAGGTTCTCGAAGGCGAGCCCTCAGCTCATCCTCGGGTGTGCGTCCGGCAAGCACTTCAAGGACGCGGTGCTGACCGCCCGCAAGGCGGGCAAGGGGCAGCAGGAATTCCTCACCTTCTCCCTATCGGACGTGCTCGTTTCGGCCTACCAAACGGCTGGGGCGGGCGGCGACGTCCTCCCGGGTGACTCGGTCTCGCTCAACTTCTCGAAGATCCAGGTGGAGTACAAGCCGCAGAACCCAGACGGCAGTCTTGGGTCATCCATCAAGGCGGGCTGGGACGTCAAGCAGAACAAGCAGTTCTGACCCGCGGCACGCGGCCTCGCCGTATGACGTCGTGCCGTACCCGGGCCATCCGTTCGCTCAGACCCACCCCGACCGGCTGGCCGCCCTCGGCACGCTGTTCCGGATCGGCCCTCCGCCGCCGGAGGGATCCTGCGTGCTCGAGCTCGGCTGTGGCGACGGCGGCAACCTCGTGCCGATGGCCCTGGCACTCCCGGGCGCGCGGTTCCTCGGCGTCGATGCCGCCGCGGGGGCCGTCGCGCGCGGCCGCGCTCTCGCGGGGGCACTCGGTCTCACCAACGTGACGCTCGAGGTAGGGCGGATCGAGGAGCTGGAGCTGGAATCGGACGCGTTTGACTACGTGATTGCGCACGGGGTCTACTCCTGGGTCGGGCCCACGGTGCGCGATCGCCTGCTCGACCTCTGCCGCTCGGCCCTGTCGGAGCGCGGGATCGCCTACGTCAGCTACAACGTGCTGCCCGGTGGCCGGGTCGCCGGCGCGCTGCGGGACATGCTCGTCTTCCACACGGCCGGGATCGAGGACCCGGCGGAGCGGATCGAAGGGGCTCGGACGCTGCTGCGCCTCCTCGCCGCCGGCTGGTCTGACGACCATGAGTTCGGCGCGGTCATGCGGCGCCAGAGCGAGCGCCTTCTCCAGCGAAGCGACGAGACGCTCTTCCACGACGAGCTGGCCGCGGTCAATGAGCCGGTGTACTTCCACGAGTTCGTCTCGCATGCGTCGCTCCACGGGCTGCAGTACCTCGCGGAGGCCGACTTCTTCGAGATGCAGACGGGCGTCCTGTCCGATCCGGTAGCGCACGAGCTGCTCGGGGTCGAGGACCCGATCCGTCGCGAGCAGTACCTCGACTTCGTCAAGGGGCGAATGTTCCGCCAGACGCTGCTCTGCCGCGCGGAGCTCGAGGTCGACCGCAGCCCGCGGCCGCTGGTCGTGGAGGAGCTCGCCGTCTCCTCCCCGGCGCGGCCGGCCGGTCCTCCCGACCGGCAGGGCCGCGTCACCTTTGAAGGGCCCGTGGGCTCCGCGCTGACGACCGATCATCCGCTCGTCAGCCGCGCCCTCGAACAGGTGGGCAGCATCTGGCCCAGCGCGATCCGGGCCCACGACCTCATCCCCGGGGGCGCGAGCGAAGAGGACCGCATGGCGGTCTGCGACGCGATCCTGCGCTGCTACGCGGCGAACCTCGTGCAGCTGCACGCCACGCCACCGCCGCTGACCACCTCGGTCAGCGAACGACCCGAGGCCAGCCCGCTCGCCCGCCACCAAGCGCGCTCAGGGCAGCTCGTGACCAACCTCCGCCACACGACCGTACGGCTGGAGGACGACCTTGGGAGGAGGCTGGTGGTCCTGCTCGACGGGACGCGAGACCACGCTCAGCTCGCACACGACCTGAGGAGCTTTCTGGCCGAAGCGGGCAGGGGGGTGCCCGAGCCCCTCGAGGCAGGCCTCGAGCGCAGCCTCGAGGGAATCGCCCGCCTCGCGCTGTTACGGGCGTAGCCACCGCCGGTCGGTCAGAGCCACACGCGCGGCGGGCGATGCCATCTCAGCAGGCCTAGCCGGGTAGCACCCGCACGAGCTCGCAGTCGCGCGCGACGCGATCATTCGAGTCTGCAATAGCGGTGTCGACGCCAGACCCGCAGTCAACGCGGTCGGCGAAGCCGTCCACGCTTCCGAGGAAGTCCGCACCGCCGCCGCCACTCAGCGTGTCGCGCCCGCTCCCGCCCTTCAGCGTGTCGGCACCCGCGCCGCCGTCCAGCACGTCCCGGCCGCCCGCTCCATCGAGCCGGTCGTTCCCCCCGGCCCCGCTCAACCGGTCCGCACTCGCGCCGCCGCCGATGCTGTCGGCGGCGCTTCCGCCGCTCAGCGCGTCAGCGCCGCTGCTTCCGGCCAGCACGTCCGGCCCACCGCCGCCGGTGAGCTCGTCCGCCCCGGCCATCCCGAACAGGAAGTCGGCGTCGAGCCCGCCGCTGAGCTCGTCGTTGCCGCCCTCGCCGGAGAGCCGATCACGTCCGCGCCCTCCGCTGATGCGGTCGTTGTCCAAGCCGCCCGCAAAGCGGTCGTTGCCACCGTTCCCCTCGACCACGTCCGCGCCGTCACCCGCCGCAAATTCGTCTGCGCCGGCGCCACCGGTCAGCGAGTCGTTTCCGCCGGCGGATACGAGCCGGTCTGATCCCGAGCCGCCGTCGAGCGTGTCGGCGCCGCCCTCGCCCGTCATGCGGTCGACGCCGTCCTGGCCGAAGGCGAGGTTGTCGCCCGTCCCGGTGGCGACCTCATCGTTGCCGTCCCCGCCGAGCACGCAATCGTTGCCGCCGAAGGCGATGATGCGGTCGGCGCCGGCGCCTGCGCGAATTGCGTCCGGACCGTCGGTTCCGCGCAGATTGTCTCCCTGGGCCGTGCCGTCGATTCGCGAGCTCAGCTCCGGGCAGTCGGCCGTGACGGCGCTCCCGGCGTGCCCCGACCACGCGGACGCGGCAACGAACAGCCCGAGCACGATTCCGAGAACGAGCCTTGCCTGCAGGTGCCTCATGTGGCCCCGGTACCCGTTGCCCACCAGGCCACGCGTGCGACCGCGTCTCGCCAGACCGCAGGTTGCACTCCTGCGTTTGGATGTGGGCTGATGGGCCAGATAGTGGGCAACGATTGCCCTCGTCGCCTAGTCCGACAGCCCGCCGTGATCGACCAGCCGGTCCTGTCGCTGACGGGAGCGGAGGCGGAGCCGCTCTGGATCGAGATCGCCGACTCCCTGCGCTCCTCGCTGCCTCGCGTCGAGCACCGCACAGATCGAGGGCGTCGGCCACCTTCTGCACATCCAGCGTCCCGAGCCGGTCGCCCAGGAGCTGGCGAAGTTCCTGGCGCGGCACCCGATCTCCCGCGAGCGGGAGCGGGGGAAAGGGGTGGATGTGGCTAGGCTCCCGGCTCGTGTCCGATGACGAATCGCTCGACCGGCTTTCGACTGCCGAACTCCACGATCTGGCCGTGCGCCGCGCGCGCCGTCATCTCGATATCCGCTTCTTTTGGCGGCTGATGGAGGTGCTGCCGGTAGCCGAGGCCGGAGCCGGCGAGCTGCGCGAGGCAGAGGCGGATGTCGCCGCAGAGTCGGACGTGGCGTCGATCGCCGCCCATCTTGACGACGTCACCGACGCCGGTCGAGGCGATGTCGCCGAGCTGCTTCGGCCGTTCTACCTCGACTATCTGAAGCAGCACGGCGTGACGCCCGCGTAAGCCGATAAGCATCCCGTCGGCCTGCAACCAATTTGCTACACGGTGCGGCGACGTGCACAGGTTCTGGCGAAGTTCGGCTAGCATTGAGCATGGCGGAAACGCTCCTCGAACGAGCGAGCGAGCTTCAAGAGCTGCAGGAAGGGCTCCTCGCAGCGCGTGAGGGGACCGGCAGCGTAGTTGTCGTCGAGGGCCCGGCCGGCATCGGCAAGACGGCGTTGCTCGGATTCACCTGCGATACCGCGCGCGACAGTGGCCTGCGCGTTCTGACCGCGCGTGGCGGCGAGTTCAACCGGATGTACCCGTGGGGGGTCGTGCGCAGCCTCTTCGCGCCGACCCTTGCGCTTCCCGATGCCGAGCGCGCCGACGTGTTCCGTGACGCAGCCGCACTGGCGGACGCGCCGCTCGGGTTCCGGCCGTCCACGGCGCAGTTCGCGGCGGACGCCGGCGCCGTCGGCGCCGCTCTTCACGGGCTCTACTGGGCCCTCGCGAACCTTGCGCTGTCCAAGCGGCTCCTCGTCGCGGTAGATGACGCGCACTGGGCCGACGGTCCCTCGCTGCGCTGGCTCGAGTACCTGGCGGCATCCATCGACGACCTTCCGGTTCTGCTCCTCGTTGCTCTCGATCCGGCCGGCGCTTCCGAGCACCGAGAGCTGCTGCTGTCGCTGTCCGGGCACGCCACGACGCTCGCGTTGGCGCCGCTCTCGCGCGCCGCAACAGAGGGTCTCGTCGAGGAGCGGCTCGGCCCCTCGACGAGCGGTGTTCTCGGCGCGGCTTGCCACGCGGGCACGGGCGGTAATCCGTTTCTCCTCCAGGCGGTGCTCGACGAGCTCTGCGACCTCGGCGCCGAGGTCGAGGCCGATCGCCTCGGCGACCTCGAATCGGGAGCGATCTCGCGCGCGCTCGACAGGCGGCTGGCACGCCTGCCGACGCTGGCACGCGACCTCGCGGCGGGTGTCGCGATATGGGGAGGCACGGCGCGGCTCGACCAGGCCGCCGCGCTCGCGGGGATCGACGACGAGAGCGAAGCGACCCACGCCGCGGACGCGCTGATCGCCGCCGGGCTCGTACGCCCCGGTGAGCCACTCGAGTTCCTCCAGCCCGTCATCGGGCAGGCCCTCCACAGCTCGATCCCGTCGCACAAGCGCAGCGTCTGGCATGCGCGTGCGGCGCAGCTGCTCGACGAGGCCGGTGCCCCGGTCGAGCAGGTGGCCACCCACCTGCTCGGCGTCGACCCGAACGGTGACGCGCTGCTCGTGGACGTGCTGTGCGAGGCCGCTCGCGCCGCCGGGACCGCGGGCGCTCCCGGGACCGCGCTTGCGTATCTGGACCGAGCGTTAGCCGAGCCGCCGGCGGAGTGGCAGCGCGCCGGCGTGCTGCGTCTCCTCGGGAGGGCCGAGGTGTCCGAACACCAGCCCCGGGCTGCCGAGCACCTCCGTGCGGCGCTCGCTCTGGCGGCTGACCAGCGAGAGCGAGTCGAGATCGCACGCGAGCTCGCCGTGCCGCTGCTTCACAGCGGCCGCCCGCAGGAGGCCGTGGCGGTTCTCGAACAAAGTGCGCAGGAGCTCGGCGAGACCGACCGTGAGCTGTCGCTGGAGCTCGAGGCGGACCTAATCAACGCGGGGCGCGTGCACCCGGAGCTGCGGCCGGCCGCACTCGCGCGCGCGCGCAGGCTCTGCTACGCCGGCCTTCAGGGCCGGACCTTTGGGGAGCGACTCGCGCTGGCGGCGGTGGCCGGCGAGGCCGATGCGGTCGCGGCGACCGATGACGAGGCGATCGGCTGCGCGAAGCGGGCGCTCGCCAAGGGGCAACTGCTTTCCGAGGTGGGTGCCGAGTCGCCGTCCTACTGGTACGCCGTGAGCGGCCTCATTCTGTCGGATGCATTCGAGACAGCCGCGCCCGCGGTGGAGGCGGCTCTCGTGGACGCGCGCATGAAGGGCTCGAAGCTCGGATCCGCGCTCGCGCACTGCTTCCGATCGGTCCTCGAGTACCGGACCGGCCGCCTCCCGGAAGCCGAGTCCGACGCCAGGTACGCAATCGAGATCGCCCCGAACAACCGGTGGGCTGCGCGCACCTACGCGCTTGCCTTCCTCGTCGACGTCCTGATCGATCGAGGGCGGCCGGAGGAGGCGGCGACCCTTCTCGCCGAAGCCGGTGCACCGGAGACGGGCCCGCCGCTTCTGCCGTATCTCGTCCTCCGGCAGAATCGCGGGCGCCTGCGGATCGCGCTGGGCGACGTCGAGGCTGGGGAGGCGGATATGCGCGCCGTGGCTCCTTGGTTTGCATCCGGATCGTTCGGACCGTGCGTATGGCCGTGGCGCTCGCGTCACGCCCTCGGGCGGGCAATGAAGGCAGAGGTTCCCGAAGCACTCAGACTCGCGCGCGAGGAGGCCACGCTCGCCGACGCCTTCGGGGCCTCGCGTGCGCGGGGGATCGCGTTGCGCACCATCGGCGTGCTCGAGGGCGGCGAGCGCGGCATCGCATCGCTCCGCCAGGCGGTTCACGTGCTCGCATCCTCCCCGGCCATGCTCGAGCATGCCCGTGCGCTCATCGACCTCGGGTCCTCGCTCCGCCGGGAGGGCCACCGCGCCGAGGCGCTCGTCTGTCTACGGGAGGGCGTCGACCTGGCGCACCGGTGCTCCGCTGCAGCCCTGTCGAAGGCCGGGCGTGCGGAGATGGTCATGGCAGGCGCGCGGCCACGCCGCGACGCCGGCCGCGGACGTGACGCTCTCACGCCCGCCGAGCTCCGCGTGGCGCTCCTGGCGGCCGAGGGCATGGCGAATCGCGAGATCGCTCAAGCACTCTTCGTCGCCGTCAGGACGGTGGAGACGCACCTGACCCACGCCTACCGGAAGCTCGAAATCGATTCCCGAGAAGGACTCGCGGATGTGCTGCGCGCCGAGCGGACTTAGTTGACGCTCCACCTGCTTCTGGGCCGGCGAACCAGCGCGCCGAGGGCCACCGCGAACCCGGCCAGCGCCACTCCGAAGGCGGCGCTCGAAAGCGCGATCGCCAGCGTGTCGTCGTCCGAGCTGGTGCTCTCGACCGCCCTCGTCGCCCGCGCTGGACCGTGCTGGCTCTGCGCCTCCGCTTGCGACGCGACACGCGCCGCGTCGCGGGCGTCGGGCGACCGCAGGTCCTGACCGGGGGCCGCGGGCGCGCTCGCCGGGAACGCCAGGGCGAGCGCGCACGCGGGGAGGACGAGGATCCTGAATCTGCGCAACCAGGTCCTGTGTCTCATCCTCATGGCTCTCATATCGGTCCTTTGAATGGGCGTGACATCACATACGGCTCGCCCTGGTCGGCGCTCGGATACCAGCACGCGATGCGCTCAGGGTTGATGTATACGCAGTCGTGCCGGCCGTTCCGGGTGAGGAGTACGGGCGTGCCATAGCGGTTGCTCAGTACGTCCCGAATCTGCTCAGGGCTCTCCTCTACGGTGATCGCGTCACCGCCGATGCCGCTGAAGCAAATCCTCGTTGGCATGACGTCCTCAGGGTCGCGTGCCACCGTATGGCTGAGCGCCGGCCGAATCCTCGGCTGGGGGCGTCATCGCGCTCGAGCTCGTGCCCTCGTTCGGCCCGCCGTCATAGCGGGGCGCGGCGCTCGCGGCCGCAGCGGCGCTGGAGCCTTGAGGCGTCGCCATGATCTGCTGGGCCGTGCCCTCCGCCGGGCCGGCGTCGTTTCGCTGCCCGGCGACCGCGTCGCTCGGCGGCGCCGATTGCACGGCCTGAGAGGGCAGCGACACGGTGACCGCCTCGTCCTCGATGTTGATGAGGGCGAACGTCGCGGTCGCGACGGCCGCGCCAAGCACCGCGGCGAGCAGCGGTACGACGAGCGTCCGGCTTGGCTGGTGGAGCTGGGGTGCGTACTGCACGGGGAACCTCCTGGGCGGCTCCACATTCCTCGGGAGCCACGCGAGTCCGGGGAAGGGGCCAGTGTGCGGCGCCCTACCGACGCACGCGTCGTGGCGCGAGCCACGAAGTTTTCGATCGGCTTCCCACAAGATCTGCACAAATTGGGGACATGCGGACCTCATTTCGCGCGAGCCGGTCACCCAGCCGGGCGCCAGGATCTACGGCGGCGCTGCCCGTTCCCGCTCGAGCTTGTCCCGGAAGCTCCCGCCCACGCGACTGTCGCGGGCGAGCTTCGCGCGGGCGGCCCGATCACGGCTTTCGATCTCCTCGATGATCGTCACCGCCTCTCCCCAGGCGTCCGTATCAGCCCAGGGTGCGCCCCTACGGACCCCCCAGAGAAGCGCGCGGGCGATCGTCGCGACACGCGCGAAGCTGGCCACGGACAGGTCCTGCTGGGCGGCCTCCTCCTGAATGCGCATGTAGAGGTCGTCCTCGACTCGAACGTGAATTGACCTCATGTGCCCAGTATCTGCCGTCCATGGGCTGGAGTCCAGAGCGCGGCTCAGGTGGTCGCCCGCAAAAGTTCGTGGTCGGTGCCACGACGCGAAGCGACACAGCGCCGAATTAGAGATTGGCCGAAGCCACAATGGAGGTCAGGATGCAGTACGCATCGAACCTGCAGCACCCGAGACGCTCGCTCGCCGTCCTATCGTCGGCCGCGGCCGTCCTTGGCGCCGCCGTCGCAACGGCGACGTTCGCCCTCGTGAACATCGAGGACGAGCCGGTCGTGTCATCGCAGACGCCGGCGGCGGTGTCCGCCAGCGTTCCCAGCGATACCAATGCCGGCAGCGTCGCGGTCGGCATCCCGTCCCCGGCCGCCGCCGCCAAGATGTACGGGCCGGTCGCCTGCGGCACCGACGCGGTCGGCATCCCGTCGCCGGCCGCCGCCGCCAGGATGAACGAGGACTGCGGCACGGCGCCCTAGGAGCGACCGCGACGGCTGCGGATGGTTACGAACAGATTCGTTCTGGAAGCGAGTTGGATTCGTACATCTCTTCACGAAGATGCCGGTAGATTGCGCGATTCGTTCGGTTACCGGGCACCGGTCCCATCGCAACCGGCGACGCAGGAACTTCGATTCTCTGGTCCGCCCCGGGCTATCGAGGCCGCTCAGGCGCCTGGCGTCCGGGGCGCTTCGCAGCGATCGCGCGAGTGGCCCGGCCCGCTTGGAGGGCGAAACCGCGTGTCGAAGGCGGCTCTGCTACGCGCGGCGCAGCTCCGAAAGCCCCGCGGCTGGTGCCGAACGCGCCGCTTGAACATCGCGGACGCGGCCATCGCTGAGCATGATGCGCGCATCGCAGTAGTCGAGCGTGCTGAGCCGGTGGGCAATCATGAAAGTCGTGCGACCCGCCATCAGGCGCCGCATAGCGTCCATGATCACCGCCTCCGTCTGGGTATCGACTGAGCTGGTCGGCTCGTCGAGGATGAGAACGGGGGCGTCCTTCAAAAAGGCGCGCGCCAGTGCGATGCGTTGACGTTCACCGCCGGAGAGGCGCATGCCGCGCTCGCCGACGACCGTCGCGTAGCCGTCGGACAGCCGGCTTATGAAGTCGTGCGCCCCGGCGGCCTCGGCCGCCGCGATCACGTCCGGGTCGGCCGCGTCCACGCGCCCGTATCGGATGTTCTCCGCGACGCTCGTGGAGAACAGGAGGGGTTCCTGCAGGACGATCGCGAACTGGTTTCGCAGGTCTCGGAGCCGGTAGTCCCGCAGGTCGACACCGTCGAGAAGGACCTGTCCCGATGTCGGGTCGTAGAACCGCGTCAGCAGGCCCACCAGCGTGGTCTTGCCCGCACCGGTCGTCCCGGCGATGCCGACACTGGTCCCCGGTGCCACCGTGAGCGATATTTGCTCGAGGACAGCTCGCTCGTCGTCGTAGCCGAACGACACCTCACGCAGCTCCATCGCGCCGACCGCCCGTTGCACGCGACGAGCGCCCGGGCGGTTGCCCAGTTCGGGCGCCCGGTCGAGGACCGCGAAGACTCGTTCCGCGCTCGCGGCTGATTCCTGCAGATCGCCGATTTTTTTGGCGATCGTTCGCAGTGGCTCGTAGAGCTGAGTTAGATAAGCCATGACGAGGAGCAGCTCGCCGAGCGTGAGGCTCCCGGCATCCACCCGCCTTACGCCGATGTACAGCACGAGGGCGGTCCCGATGCCGATGGTGAGCCCAACTGCGACAGTGAGCAGGCCCTCGGTGAGAGAAACGCGCACGTTTGCCCTTACGCTCTCGCTCGACCGATCGACGAAGCGGGCGGTCTCACGGTCTTCGCCGCCGAACGCCTTGACGACTCTGAGCGCCCCGAGGGCCTCGTGGACCACCGAGAAGGCCGAGCTCTCGAGCGTTTTCGCCTCATGCCACTGCCTGCGAAGCGCGGAGCCGTAGACCCGTAGGAGCGCAATCAGAAGTGGGGCGATTGTGAGCGCCACGACGGCGAGCTGCCAGTCGATGACGAACGTGACCGCGACCATCCCGATGACCGTCATGGCGGCGGTCACAAGCGGGATCGCCGCATCGACGGCGATGTAGCGCACCGCCGGTGCATCCCACTGGATGCGGTAGTTCGAGTCCAGCGTCCCGCGCTCGTCGTGGTAGGCGAACGACAGCCGTTGTACGTGCCCGAACAGCTTGCTCCGAAACGCGAGCGAGAGCTTCTGGCCCGTGTATGCGCTCAGGATCAGCAACGCGAGCTCGGCCAGCTGCATCACCAGCGTCACCACCACGAAGAGGATCGCCAGCGTCAGCAAGAGCGCCGGGTCCGAGCCCGTCCCGCCGGCCGGCAGTATCGCGGCGAGCCAGCCGGGGACCGGCTCGGAGCCCAGCACGCTGTCCACCGCGACCTTGAGCGGCACCGGCACGAGCAGCACGAGCCCGCTGCTCAGCGCGCTCAAGAGGAAGAGCAGCGCGATCTGCCCTCGGAATCCACGTGTTTCGCGGCCCACACGGCGGTATGTACGCGCGCGCCGCCGACGGGTCATGACGTTCCCCTCGGCGCCTGCTTCGTGCCGTCCTGGATCGCCGCGTAGAGCGGCGCTGCGCCGCTTGCCAGCTCGAGCAGCACCCGGCCGGCCACGACCACGGTGAAGCACGCAAGCGCCACGGCGGCGAGTGGAGCCGATGCCGCGGCGGCCCATAGGCTCAGCCCCGCGGCGGTCGAGCCGAGGCCGACGGCGACGGGGGAGGGCGCGGGCCTGAGCCGGAAGCGCGCCAACTGGCGGCCGGCGCCGTGCTCCTCTACAGCAGTGCTTAGTCGGACCCGTCCGAGCAGGCCGCCGCGCGTTTCGATGTCCCAGCGGTCATGGTCGCCACCACGCCGCACGGGTGCCCCGCGCTGCAGCAGGCGCGCCTCGACTCGTCCGACCCACTCCTCGGGTTGGCGCCAGTCCTCGCTCCAGATGGCGACGGTGCGCGGGCGGACCAGGGGAGCGCGGCCCCGGGAGTGGCGCCGCCAGGGAGTAAGTCCGTGACCGAGGCGCCCCGCGAGGCGTGCGAGGGGCTGCGCCAGGTACAGGCCGGCGGTGAGCGCGTGAAGGCCGAGCCGTCGTCGCCTTCCGCCGCCCGTCGCGAAGGAGGCGCGGCTCGATCCGCGAACGGCCTGGATGACTACCAAGGCGAGCCCGACCACGAGCACCGGCAGACATAGAAGCAGCGGCTGCCAGAGTGCGCCGAGGGCGCAGAGAGCGGCGATAGCCGCGAGCACGATGTACCACTCAGGCATGAGTGGAACCGAGCGGAGGCCGCCCGGAGCCGGTCGGTGCAGCTGCTGGAAGAGGCCGGTCCCCCAGGTGCCGTAGTAGACGCGCGAGCGGCGTGGCAGCGCGGCGCGCAGAAGGCCGGGCCCGTAGATACGGCCCCCCCACGAGATGTGGCCGGCGGCGTTGTACTTCTCCGGCCACTTGCGCTCTAGGAGCGCTTCCGCCCTGCCATATCCGCGCTGCTGCTTCCAGAAGGCGCGCAGCGAATTGCGGCGGTGGTGCCACACCATCGCAGCAGGGTTGAAGCCGAGTCGCCAGCCGTGCTGCTCGAGGCGCCAACACACATCGACATCGTCCCCAGCAACACGGAACTGGGGGTCGAAGCCGTCGATGGCCTCGAGGCAGCCCCGGCGGAACGCCATGTTGCAGCCCGGAATGTGCTCAGCCTCGCGATCGCTCAACAGGACGTGCGTGGGACCGCCCGGGGCGTTCGCGACGCAGTCCGCGATTGGCCCGTCTCCGCCCGGCGCGATGTTGGGGCCGCCGACGCCCGCGTAGTCGGTTGTCATGAACGTGTGAGCGAGATAGGTCAGCCAGTCTGGATCGGGTCTCGCGTCATCGTCGACGTACGCGATGATCGCACCCGTCGCCGCCGCCAAGCCCGTGTTCCGGGCGCTTCCCAGGCCGCGGTTGGGGGTCGCGATGAGATGAAAGGGATAGTCCTTCGAAATCGCCGCCGTGGCGTCAGTCGAGCCGTCGTCGACCACGATTACCTCGTAGTCGGGGTAGTCGAGGGCCACCAGGCCGTCGAAGCAGTCACGGAGCGTGTCTGCACCGTTGCAGCTGCAGACCACGACCGAGATCCGCGGCCAGGTTTCGGCCGGTCGCGGGGGCATGTGCCGGAACGCTTCACCAACCGAGCGGAGGGCCGGCTTGGGGGTCCGGTCGCGGCGCGTCAGCCCGAAGTCCCAATCCTCGATGTCGTGGCCGCCGCGATGCCATTCGTCGGTCCAAGCGAACGCGAAGGCGCCCGCGCAGCCGGCGGCGGCCGCTGTGCGGATCTGCCAGTCGAGGCTGTCGGCTTGCGTCTGTTCGCCGTTGCGGCGGCTGTCCAGGCCGATCTCGGCGACGAGCAGCGGCTTGTCGCCCGCCAGGTTGTGGAGGCGGGCGAGGTAAGACTGGAGACGCTGGCGCTCCTCGAGGTACACGTTGAAGCAGAAGATGTCTAGGAACGGCAACTCGAGATACTCGGTCGACGGGAAGTTGACGTACGTGACAAGCCCGTCGGGATCCTCGAGCTTCGCGATCCGGTACAGGCGTTCGATGAAACGCTCGATGCGGCGACGCCCGTGCCAGCGGACGATCGGCGCCGGGATCTCATTGCCGATCGCGTAACAGAGGACCGCTGGATGACCCGCACAGGCCCGGACACCCGCCGCGACTCGCTGCTCGATCGAGGCAGGTCGGTGAGGATCGTCCAAGAACGCAACATGCTGCTCCCACGGCAGGCCGACCATCACCCGCAGGTGGTGGCGGCGCGCCGCGTCGAGCAGGCGTCGCGGAGGCACGGTGTAGGTGCGGATCGCGTTCAGCCCGGCGGCAGCTACGCTCGCGAGGTCGCTTTCGACGACGTCGTCCTCCGGGAACAGCTCCCCGTCGGCGCGCGGCCGGAACGTCCCGTACGTGACACCGCGCACCCAGAGCTTCTGCCCGCCGGCGGACAAGAATTTGCCCGCGACCTTCGGCCTGGAGATCAAGGTCGGGTGTCGTAGGTCCCTCGGGGCGGGTGCTGACGCGTCCGGGAGGAGCGGTGCTTGGGTAGGAGCGGTCCGCGAGTGCAACGCGTCCTTTCGTGCGCTCGGTCAGGGGAGGTGTGTCTTGTACTTCAACGCACGAGTCCCGCCATGGTTTGCTGATTTGCTCCGGCAGGCGCTACCTCTCCTGCAAATCTGGAGGTTTGCAGGAGAAACCGCCATAGGAGCGCTCTCACTTGGGTTCTTCCGACCGTCGGCGAATGCCGGTCGGCGTTGCCGGGTCAGACGGCTTCCTGCTGTGGCACGCCCATGCGCACCAGCTCGGAGCGCGAGGTAACGCCGAGCTTGCTGAAGACCTTGCGCAGGTGATAGTCGATCGTGCGCGGGCTGAGGTAGAGCTGTGCGCGATCTGGCGGTTGGTCATGCCGGAGGCGACGAGCAGCTCCTGCGGGGCCGCTGGTCGAGCGTCCAGGGGTCCCGCCGCCTGGCAGTCTCGCCGGTGGCGCGCAGCTCCGCTTCGGCGCGCTCCGCCCATGGCGGCACGCCGACCTGGCGGAAGAGGTCGGCGGCCCTGCGGAGATGCCGGCGCGCTCTCGCGTGTGTGGCAAGCGCCTGAGCGACTGGGTAAGGCGATGCCCGCGGATTCCCGACGATTCGTTAGGTTGTCGGGCACCGGTGCCCGCCAGTCGAACCCGTATAGCGGCGACTCGTCGGCGGCGACCAGGGGCGCCGGCACCAAAGTGGCTCCCGCCTTACCCCATCCGCTGGGCTCGGCACTAGACGTCGTCGGGTCTGTCCGCTGGCGGGCTACAGTCGGTTTCGTGAGCGTTGATGGCAGCGGCCGCGAGCCGGCCCGGACGAGGTCTCGCTCTCCGGCCGCGCGAGTGCTCGGAGCCGGAGCCCGCGGTGCGGAGCGCCTGGCCGGTGCCACCGGTGTCGACAAGGCGATCGAGGACGCCGCCGAGGAAGCCATCGTCCGCGCGCTGCGCAGTCCCGCGGTCGAGCGGGCGATCGTGCGGGTGCTCGTGGAGGAGAACGCCGTGGGACGCGCCTTCGAGGAGGCGTTGACCAGCGACCAGGTGATCGAGGCGGTCGTCAAGGCGCTCGACACTGAGGTGGCAGATCGCGTCTGGGAGGAGATCCTCGCCAGTCCCAAGGCACAGATGTTGGTGGAGCGGATCGCCGAGGCGCCGGAAGTGCGCGCCGCCATCGCGCAGCAGGGAGTCGGCCTCATCACCGATGTGGGTAGGCGTCTCACTGCTCTCACCGAGGCGCTCGATGACGCGGCAGAGCGCCTGGTCCGCGGCATGTTCAACCGGCCCGGACACGAGGCCGAGACCAATCAGGTCGGCCTGGTGACGCGGGCACTCGCCGCGGCCGTCGACCTCGCCCTTATCGCGGCACTGTTCTCGATCGCCTCGGGGCTGCTGGCATCGATAGTGCCGGCGGCCACCGGCGGCGACGACGGCCTCTCCATCTGGGGCGTACTCACCTTCGGGGTGGTCGGCGGCCTCATCGGCGGCGCGATCTTCGTGGCGTTCTGGGCGCTCGTCGGCCAGACGCCCGGCATGCGCTTCCTGAGCATCCATCTCGACGCCGGAGGGGCCCAGGAGATCGGTCTTCGGCGTGCGGTCAGGCGGCTCGTGGCGATCCCGTTCTCGCTCCTGCCCGCCGGCCTCGGCTTCTTCGCGATCCTCCTGTCACCCGAGCGGCGTGGCTGGCACGACCGGTTCGCCGGCACCACGGTTGTCTATGACGGAGAGGTTGCCCGCGCCCCCTGGTCGCAGCTCGCCCGCAAGCCGGATGCGGCTCCGCCGTCCGTCTGAGCCGAGCGGCGGGACAGTCTGGCCGAGACAAAGCACAGGCCGTCTCGCTCGCGCATAAGCGACCCTGCTCGGCGGCGGAAGCTCTGGGAGCGGCCTTCAGTGTGATGGCTCGAAAGTCCTCCGGGCGCCGCGCGGCTGCTCGAAGGTGGGACGCGAAAAGGCCGACGCTGTGGGTCGGCAGAAAGATTCCGGGACCGTGGCACTTGAAGCTGAAGCGGCGGCAGGCTCCGCTGATCGAGGCCACCGCGCCTGCGGTTGGAGAAGTTGCGGGATCGAGGGTGTGCCCCCATAGTGGACGTACTCGTTCCCCTACCGAGGATGTTCGCCCCAAATGGTTTCACCGGCTCCTCCGTCCAGAGCCAAGACCGCCCTCATGCTCGCCGCAGCCGTCCTGTTCTCGACGGCGTTCGGGCTTGCGATCCCCAACGGCGCGGAAGCAGGAGCAACGCTGCGCATCTCGGACAAGCAAGAGGCGCGCTCGTGCGCGTACGCCACAAAGCACGGTTCGCGCGCGCAGCGCCGCGAATATGCCCGCAGCTGCGAACTTGTGGGCGCGACCGACCTCACTGCGGCAACCCGTGTCATGGGCTCGAGCGCGCGAACGCAGCGCTCCACCTACCAGAACCCGGTCTACGGCTTCTCGTTCCCCGATCCCGGGGTGCTGCAGAACGGGACGAGCGACTACTACGCATATAGCACCGGTAGCGGGTTTCCGATTCTGCACTCGACGGACTTGGTCAACTGGCGCTCGGTCGGGAAGGCTCTTCCGACGCGACCGTCATGGGTCGTTCCCTCCGGTGACTCCCATCCATGGGCCGCCAGTGCGCTGCGCACTTCGCGCTCGTGCCCCGGCACGACTTCGCCCGGCTGCTACCTCCTCTACTACACCGGACTGAGCGGCCAGCACAGCCCAACGACGGACTGCGTGGCGGTGGCTTACTCGCCCGCCCCCGCCGGGCCCTTCAGCGACCTCGGGCCACTTCAGGCCGCCGACGGCGCGGCCGACGGCACCGGGCGGCCCCTCGGCTGCGGCGACGACGCCGGCTACGGCAACATCGATCCCGCGCCCTTCGTGGACGGCGACGGCAGGGCCTATCTCTACCTGTCCACCAGCCGTCGCTGCGCAGCGCCCACCACCGGGACGTGCCCCTACGCGCCCGTGATCTCAGTGATTCCGCTGGCTGACGACCTGGTTCGAGCGAGTGCGCCGCGCAAGCCGCTGCTCGTGGCCAGCCCGGGCACATGGGAGCAAGACCCCGACCACGCCGCCCAGGTGGAGAACCCGTGGATGCACAAGCGGAACGGCATCTATTACCTGCTCTACTCGGGCGGGTATTACGGGGCTTCCTACGGGATGGGCTACGCGACCGCCTCCAGCCCGACCGGCGGCACGCCTTACGCCGCCTTCAGCAAGGCGCCGATCAACCCGATCCTGAGCGAGACCGCCGACGTCCTGAGCCCGGGCGGCGGCACGACCACCAAGGGCCCCCAGGGTGGCGACTGGATGGTCTACCACGCGCGCGCCGGCAGCTACACCCAACCCCGAACCCTGCGGATCGACCCCCTGGTTTGGAAGAAGAACGGCTCGGTCACGGTGCGCGGCCCGACGACCGCTCCGCAGTCGCCGGCACCGTAGGGACCGAACGCGCGGGGAACTCGCGCCGCAACGCGTCGCTGAGCTAAGCAGCTCGGGTCGGCGTTTGACTTGGACTACGCCAGGGCAGTGACGAGGGTGGTGGGAACCCATCGAGACGCTCCGCGCTGGGGGCGCTAGGCTCACCGCCGGCGGCCCAGGGAGAGTGGCCGCGGAGGTCGATACTTCATAGGGGGACGGGGATGACGAGAAGCTCGATGAGTGCTGCTCTCGCAGTACTCGCGATGCTCGTGATGGCGGTTCCGGCGGGCGCGGACCGCCGTGATCCGATCAATGCCTATCGCGTTAAGGCAACGGCAACGAATCTTTCGAAGCTCGCGCTGGCTGGCTTCGACGTCACGGAGGGTCGTCGCGGTCGGACGATCGAGGTCTACGGGACCGCTGCGCAGGTCGCGAAGCTCCGCCGGTCCTCCAAGGTCAACGCACGCCTCGTGGAGGATCGCCGCGGGCGCACGACCGCGCAGCGCAGCAGGATCCTTGCTCGCCGCGGCGCAAGCGCACGCAGCGCGCAGACGCTGCCTTACACCGGGTCTGATGCGGCGTACAACGTGTGGCGCCGCTTCGACGCCGTCCCGGGTGACGGCAAGGAGCAGTACCTCGAGCTTTACGACCGGCTCGCGAATCGCGACATCGTGAAGCGAGTCGACATCGGTGACAGCGACATGGGCCGCAACATCATCGCGCTCAAGGTCACGAAGAACGCGAAGGCGACGCCGGACGACAGCCGCCCGGCGGTGCTCTACAACGCGATGCAGCACGCTCGCGAGTGGCTCGCGGGCGAGACCTGCCGCCGCACGCTCCTCTACTTCACCGAGAACTACGGAAAGGACCCGCAGGTCACGCGGCTGGTCGATACCCGCGAGCTCTGGTTCGTCTGCGTGAACAACCCGGACGGCTATGAGTACACGTTCACCGCGGGCAACCGGCTGTGGCGCAAGAACATGGCGGACAACGACGGCGACGGAATTCGCGGCGAGACCAACGATGGCGTCGATCCGAACCGCAACTTCCCCGTGAACTGGGGACTGGACAACGAGGGCTCCTCGCCGGTCCTATCCTCGGAGACCTATCGCGGCCCAGAGCCGTATGTGCCGGAACCCGAGACACAGGCGATGCTGGATCTGTTCAACAGGGTCGACTTCGAGTTCGAGAAGAACGACCACACCGCAGCGCAGCTGATCCTGTATCCGCAGGGCTGGCAGCAGTACACGCCGGCGGCGGACGATCCGATCTTCACCGCCCTCGCAGGCGATGACGCAAACCCGGCGATTCCGACGTTCGATCCGGATCTGGGCGCCGAGCTGTACATCACTAACGGCGACACGCTCGATACGGCGTACAACCGTGACGGCATCCTCGCCTACACGCCAGAGGGCTCGCTGCCCAAGGACACGTCCGTCTCTGGATTCGAGTTCGAGGACTCGGAGGCGGCGATCCATGCGGAGTTCCGGCGCCACCGCGACTTCGCGATCGATCTCGCGGAGTCCGCGGACAAGCCGGCCGAGCCCGACTCGCACCTCGGCAACACCGTGGAGAACTTCTACGTCGACAGGTTTGCCGAGTCGTTCGGAGACCCGCAGCCGGTGCAGGTGCTCGCCAAGCGCTCGCTCGGCTCGATCGTGATGCGCTACCGCATCAACGGGGGCCAGACGAGGAGCGTCAGGACCAGCGAGTTCGAGGGCGGCGAGCGGTACTACACCGAGCCCGGGGCCTACTACCACAAGCTCCGCGGCAGGGTCACGGGCACAAGCCCCGGCGACTCGGTCGAGGTGTGGTTCGCGCAGTCGAACGGCAGCGACCGGTCGCCGTCGTTCACATACAAGGCCGCGGTCGAAACGAACAACCGCGTGCTGGTGCTGTCGGCTGAGGACTACAGCGGCCCGACGCCGGCGCAGGACCCGAGTGGGCCGAAGTACGCCGACGAGTATCTGGCGGCCGTGCAGGCCAACGGCCTCGGCGCGGATCTCTACGACGTGGACGCCCGCGGGCGTCGCGCCCCACATCCGCTCGGCGTGCTCTCGCACTACGACGCGGTTCTGTGGGACACCGGCGACGACTACCTGACCCGTGAGCCCGGCCAGGTGCCCGGCACCGGAACGTCCCGGCTCGCCCTCGACGAGCAGATCGCCGTGCGCGACTACATCAACGAGGGCGGCAAGGTCCTATACGCCGGTAAGCACGCAGGGCAGCAGTACGTGGAGGGCTTCGAGTTCCGCAACTACGGATTCCCGCAGCCCAACGAGGATCAGCAGGGACGCTGGTGCGACGCGGACCTGCCCGAGTCCAGGGACGGATGCATCCCGCACGTGGACGACTTCCTCCAGTACTACCTGGGGGCGTACCTGCGCGCGGACAACGGCAACGCCTGGCTGGCCGACGGGACGGTGTTCAACGTCCTTGGCAACGACCCGTTCCCGGCGACGCAGTGGTCGTTCGCCAACACGCCCGGCGATCCTGGGGCCGGTGCGCCGACGGCGACGTTCGGCGTGACCAGCTCGCTGATCGACCGTCCGGAGTACCAGGACTCGCGCAGCCTGGCTGGCTGGGTGAGGCCCGGAGCCGGTCCGTTCTCGCCGTTCACGGGCAGCTACTACATGGCCAGCGGCCATGACGACGAGGCGTACAAGCGCCTGTATACGGAGGTCGACGTGCCGGCTGGCGGCTCGGGTAAGCTGACGTTCCAGACGTCCTACGATCTGGAGCCCGCCTGGGACCACCTGTTCGTGGAGGCGAGGCCGGTCAGCACCGAGCAGTGGACGACGCTCCCCGACGCCAAGGGTCACACGTCCCAGGCCACGGGCGACAGCTGCTTCGAGGACGGCGGCTGGTGGCAGCTACACGAACGGCTCCGGAACTACCAGACGGTCAACCGCGGCAGCTGCACGCCGACCGGCACCACCGGTGCGTGGAACGCCGCCACGGGCAACTCGAACGGCTGGCAGCAATGGGAGATCGACCTGAGCGCCTACGCCGGGCAGAGGGTCGAGATCGCCATCGTTGCGGCCACCGACTGGGCCGTTGGGGGCCTCGGTGCGTGGGTCGACGACGCTGAGATCACCATCAACGGCGCTCAGCACTCGCTGACCTCGTTCGAGACGGACACGGGGGTGTGGAAGATCGGAGGCGCTGTGCCCGCTTCGACGCCCAACGCCGACGCGCAGTGGACTCGTACCACCCAGCAGTTCGAGGAGGGCGCCGTGGTCGGCACCACCGACACGGTCTACGCCGGCTTCGAGGTGGCGACGATGAAGACCCCGGAGGAACGGGCGTCGTTCATGAACGCGACGCTGAAGCACCTGGGGGTGCTGCGATAGGCGGCTAGTCCAGCCATCGATGCTCACGACGAGGGGGCGGCCGACGTATCGGCCGCCCCCGTGTCGTTACATCCGTAATGGGCGCGGCTGGGTTCGAACCAGCGACCTCTCGCGTGTGAGGCGCGACGCCAGAGAGGCGTGCAGCGGCGCGGATTCCGGTCCAGAAGCGCTTCGGAGCGCCTCCGACGGGCACGAGCTCCGCTACGCGACGGCCGTAGATCGCCTCCGATTCGCTTGGTTAACGGGCACCGGTGCCCATTAGCCCACCCCGCTCGCGATGGCCCTCGCTGGCGAATCCGTTCCAATGCGCGCGGGCTGGCATAGTGTGGCCCGCCGGGCACGCGCTGTCGGATCTTGTAAATCAGTTCAGGGAGGAACACTGTGGCACGGACGACACAGGGGCGGCGAGAGGCCGAGACGCCGCGACAGGGCCGTTTCGCTCGCGGCTCTACCGGTAAGACTGACGCACCCCGGCGCTTCGCGCGAGGTGCCGGGCAGCCCGAGCGGACACGGCGCTTCGGACGCGCTTCGACGCGACCCAGCGGCGGTTCACCGCGAGGTCGCCGCCGCCAGCCCGAGCAGGGCGGCGCTCAGAAGCTGATGCGGGTAATTCGAGGAGTGCTTCCAGGGGGCCGCGGAAAGTCGTCCGCCAAGAGCGCGCGCGGCTCGATGGCTGCGGTGGGGGACCGGGTGAGCTCGCTCGGCACGAGGAAGGGGCGAAGCGGGGGGCGCGCTCGCAAACCAGCGATCTACGGAGCGCTTGGAGCGGGCGCAGCAGGCGCGGCGGCAGTCGCAAAGCGCCGCCATAGCCGCCGTTCATCTGGCGAGACCAGGGACGTGCCCGAAGCCCACGCGACGCCGACGGCGGCTACGACGCCCGCTCATGCCGCCGACGCACCACCGCCCGGTGCAACCGCCCACGGACCCGATGCCCCGCCCGACCCCGACCCCCCGGCTACCGGGGACGCGCGCTAGCGGAGCGCTAGCTGAACCGAGAAACGCACTCAACAAAGGATGCGCGCGCCTGGGTTCAAAGGAGGGCTCGTCGCCGAACGCGATCGGGCGCTTCCGGCACGGCGCACGGCCACAAGCCTGGGGCGCTCCTCAGATGCCGTGGCGCCTCCGGAAGTGACGGTCCAGCTCGTTTGCGTATGAACCGCCGAGTGTTGGCCCGTGCTCGTTCAGCCATTCAAGCAACGAGATGTGTCCGAGCGCGGGCTGATGCGAGACCAGCAGCCCAGAGGTCAGGCCACGAATCTCGTCGGCGGTGAGGACGACGTCGCGCACGACGAGGCCGAGTGCGCGCGCGAGCGCGGCCATCGCGGCAGGCGGTGCGTGCAGGATCGGCGTACGTCGACCGAGAGCGTCCCGAATGGCTCGAACGAGTTCTTCAAACGACATCGTGTCCGGCCCGGCGGCGTCCATGATCACGCCGCCGCGACCATGCGCGGCTCGGAGACAAATGCGCGCGAGATCGTCGACGTGGAGCGGCTGCACCAGGTAGCGGCCGTCGCCCGGCACGACGAAGAGGGGCATGCGTCGCAGGATCCAGGCGATGTTGTTGGCCAGGATGTCCCGCCCACCGCCGAAGAAGAACGTTGGCCTGACGATCGCGTACGGAACGCCGGCAGTAACCAGTGCCTGCTCGACGAGTGCTTTGCCGCGGTAGTAGGGCAGCGGCGAATCGATCGAAGGATTCGCGATGCTCACGTGAACGATGCGAGCGACGCCGGCGCGTCGAGCTGCCTCGAACAGCGCTCGCGAGTTGGCGACGGCGCCGGCGAAGGTCGTCCGTCGTCGCTCGAATCGGACCCAGTACGTGTTGTAGAGAATGGTGATCCCCTCGAGACTGCACGCCAGCGCGGCTGGGTCATCGAACCGATAGGGCGAGGCTTGGACTCGTGCTCGGAGCGGGTGCTCGCGATCCGGATGATGCGTGAGGGTTCGTACCTCTCGTCCGGACTCGATCAGGAGTTCGGCGATGCGCGAACCCGAGTAGCTGAACGCTCCCGTGACCAGGTCGGTCTCCGTGGCACGGCCGCTCATGGATTCTCCCGGTGGGCGGCGCTGCCGTCGACGGAGCGGGCCGCGTGACTACCTGGCGGTGGAAGATGATTGGCGTCGAGGAAGAGCACGAGATCGCCGCGAGCGGCGCGCAGCCCCTGGTCGAGCGCCAACCCCTTGTCGGCCGAACCCGCCGGCAGCGCCCGGCCGGCCAGCACGGCCGCGCCGTGCTCCTCGCCTACCGCCGCGGTGCGGTCGGAGGACTGGTCGTCCACGAGCGGCGGGCCCGGGCGGTGTCCTCTCCCGAGCCGGCGCATGAGTCCCAGCGCCGCAGCGAGCGGGCAGGCGCGAACGATCACCACTCGGCTTCGGAGAGGGGCGCGTGACCGGCCTCCACGCCGCCTACCGGGAACGCGGCGCCGATCTCCCGTTCGGCGATCCCGGCCGCGACCACGGCGCCCCCATGGAGGGCTATTACTGGCGGATCGTGGCCGAGGAGGCGGTGCTCGTCGTGCTCTGCGGCGTGGGCCGGGGAGCGCGAGGGCGCTGGGGACTCGTGGCGCTGGCCTCCGATCCGGGCGGGCATGTGCGCTACGCGACCACCGCGCCCGCGGTGGGGTCGCCCACCGGATTCGGGGTGCGCGCCGGAAAGATCCTCGACGGGTCCCTGGAGCGTGTCAGGCTGCGGCTCGGCGATGAGGACTGGCTCGACCTCCGGCTGCGCCCCCGTTTGACTTGGCCGCGCGGCGCCTTCGGTGGCCTCGGCGCCGCCAACGTCGTTCCGGGGCTCGCTCAGTACTGGCATCCCGTCCTGCTCGACGGGGAGGCGTCCGGCGACGGCTGCGTCGCCGGCCTGCCGCTTCGCCTCGACGAGGCGACGGTCTACGCGGAGAAGAATTGGGGGCCCGGCTTCGCCGGCCGCTGGTGGTGGGGCCAGGCTAGCGCCTTCCCGGAGCAGGGCCTCGGCGTCGCTTTCGCCGGCGGCGCGCTCCCACGTCTCGGCGCGACCCCCTCCGCCGTCGTGCTCTGGCGCGGCGGCCAGGTTCACCGCTTCGCCCCGCCGCTCGCCCGCTCACGGGTGGCGCTAGGCGAACGCCGCTGGCGGGTGCGAACCAGTTCGCCCCGGTACCGCCTCGAGATCGACGGCGAGGCGACGAGCTCCGGCCACGTCCTGCCAGTGCCCGAACCCGGGGAGCCCCACGTCGAGATGCGAAGCGAACAGGTGCTGGCGGGACGGCTGGCGGTTCGGCTGAGCCGCGGAGGGCGAACGCTCATCGACTCGGTCTCGCCGCTGGCCGGTCTTGAACAGGGCCGTCCTGCGAGTGGGGCGCGCCGTTCTCCGCCCGCTGCACCGCAGCCTTGAGCGCGTCCGTGCCCACGAGGCCCTCGAATGGCCCGATGAGCGCCCACAGGATCCGCAGCCGTCGTTCGGCGCCCGAGTCGACCGGCTGCACGCGCGCCTCGGATACGAGCTCGAGCTCGTTGCCCTCGCCTCGCTCGACCCAGTGCGCCAACAACACTCGTACCGTGCCGCTCCTGTCCCAGTCCCGGAAGGCCTCCGGACCGGCGAGGTCAGGATAGTCGCGAGCCAGCGTCCAGATGCGCCCGCACAGTCCCGAGATCAGCAACCCCTCATCCTCCTCGAGGACGGTGAATGGGTATGTGTGAAAAAGCTCGTCGAAAGACTGGTCTGCGCTCGTACCAGGTATACGCCAGCGGATCAGCCGGCCGAGCAACGGCGTATCTGACAGCCTCACCGTGAGCGCCGCACTCCATAGCTGCGTGGGGCCGACGAGGCAGGCGCGCCGGTGGTGGGTACGGATCGCCGGCTCCGGTAACCAGCGGTCGAGTAGCTCGAGGGTCATGTATATCCGGTACGCATACCCGCGGACAAAGGCCGACACATCCGCCTAATCCAGCACAAGAAGGAAGCGCTCTGGTTCTACCGGTTCGTCTCGCCGCTGTACGACCGTTGGGTGAATCCGCTGTTCTGGACGCCCCCGATGCGAGCCCGCGCCCTCTCCGCGGCGCAGCTCGACCAGCCCGGCCTCGACACGGTCGACGTCGGCGCCGGCACCGGCTTCGCCACCGAGGGTCTCATCGAGCACGTGGACGCCGCGCGCGTGACGATGCTCGACCAGAGCGCCGCCCAGCTGCGGCGCGCGCAGGCGAAGCCGGCGCTCGCGGCGTGCCGCAAGCTGCTCGGCGACGCCGAGGACCTTCCATTCCCGGACGATGCCTTCGACCGCTACGTCTCCTGCGGCAGCATCGAGTATTGGCCCGACCCCGAGCGAGCGATCCGCGAGGCGCACCGCGTGCTGCGCCCTGGCGGCCTGGCGATGGTGGCGGGCCCGCTGCCCCCGTCAGGACGCGCGGCTCGCTGGCTCGCGGACGCCTGGATGCTGTTTCCCAGCCGCGCCGACTACGTCCGTTGGTTCGAGGCTGCGGGCTTCGCCGACGTCCGCGTCCTAACGGTGGCCGCGCCGTGGGCCGCCTCAGCGGGGGGCGGCGCGTACGCGGTGGCCGTCGCCGGTCGGGCAACTCGGAGCGGCGCTCCTGCGCCCAGCTGGAGCGAAACTGTCCCCGAACGCGCCGACGAGCCCTGGACGGTGCGGCGGCTTGTCCGCTTCGCGGCCGGCTCGCTCGCAGGCGCCCTGTTCATCCCCGCAGGGATCTTCATGAAGCTTCGCGCGCGGCGAGGGCCGGGGCGGTCCCCGTGAAGGGCTCCGGGCTGGCGGTCGCCATGGCGGGGCGGGCCTCGCCGCTCGTGGCGGCTCGCACCCTGTGGCGCTTCTCGCGACCGCACACGCTGATCGTCACCACGACGAGCATTTTCGGCATCTACGTCATAGCCGCGGAGACGCTCCCAGGCGCCGCCGTCGGCAACGGTCTCGGTGACCTCGCGCTGACGCTGGTCGCCGGCGCGCTCGTGAATCTCTACATCGTCGGCATCAACCAGTGCGAGGACGTCGAGATCGACCGGGTCAACAAGCCCGGCTTGCCGATTCCGGCCGGGCTGCTGAGCGTCCGGGCCGCATGGTGGCTCGTGACCGTGTCCGGGCTCCTCGCGCTGGCCATGGCGCTGACCCAGGGCTGGGTCGAGACGGTCGCGGTGGGAGCCGCGCTGGCGATCGGGACGGCCTACTCCTCGCCGCCCTTCCGGCTCAAGCGCTTTCCCGC
>DASQTS010000049.1:0-20571 GCA_035641775.1 Thermoleophilaceae bacterium | reverse complement strand
TATGACGCGACGCGACGACTCCCTGATCGGCCAGGTCGTGGCCGCGAACGTCGTCCTCGTCGCGATCACGCTGTTCGCGGCGAGCCTGGCGGCGGGCCTCGACCTCACCGTGAGCGACCAGCGCTGGTCGTTCCTCATCCTTGCGCTTGCGATCATCCTCACGCTCTGCGTCAACCTGTGGATGCTCCAGCGCCGGTTCGCGCCGCTCGAGCGGCTGATCACCCGGATCGAGGGGATCGACCCCGCCGAGCCGTCGAGCCACCAGCTTCCCGCGCAGGACCCGGTCGAGGAGATCGACAAGCTGTCGCGCTCCTTCAACGGTCTCCTCGAGCGCATCGAGGAGGAGCGCCGCCGCTCCGGGACGCTCGCGATGCGCGCGCAGGAGGAGGAGCGCCGCCGCCTCGCGCGCGACCTCCACGACGAGGTGAACCAGGCGCTCACGGCGATCCTGCTCCGGCTCGAGGCGCTCGCCCAGGACAGCCCGCCCGCGCGCGTGGACGAGGTGGATGAGCTCAAGCGGCTCGTGAACCAGGCGATGGACGAGCTCCTCAACCTCGCGCGCCAGCTGCGGCCGAGCGCGCTCGACGACCACGGGCTGATACCGGCTGTCGAGACCCAGCTCAAGCGCTTCTCCGCGCGCACCGGCGTCGAGGTGAGCATCGAGACGGACGGCGACCCGACCTCTCTTCCGGAGGATGTGCAGACCGCGGTGTACCGAATCCTCCAGGAGGCGCTCGCGAACGTCGGTAGGCACGCCGGCGCCACGGCGGTAGCGGTCCAGCTCGAGGTGGCCGACGACCGGCTCGAGCTACGCGTCCGCGACGACGGCGCGGGCTTCGACCCCGGCTCGGTGGGCCGCGGCGGCGGCGACATCCCCGGTGCGGGCCTCGGGCTGAGCGGGATGGCCGAGCGCGCGCGCCTGGCCGGGGGCGAGCTCGACGTTCGCTCCGCGCCGGGCGGTGGGACGACCGTGTCCTTCCGCATCGGCCGTCCCGAGCGGGTGGCGGCGTGATCAGCGTCCTGATCGCCGACGACCACGGCATCGTGCGCTCCGGCCTGCGGATGCTGATCGAGCGCCAGCCGGACATGCAGGTGGTGGCGGAGGCCGAGGACGGCGTGCGCGCGCTCGAGTCGACGCAGGAGCACCGGCCGACGGTCGCGGTGCTCGACGTCTCGATGCCGAGGATGACCGGGCTCCAGGCCGCGCGAGAGATCCGCTCGCACGTGCCGGACACGCGCGTGTTGATGCTTTCGATGCACGACGACGAGCGCTACTTCCTAGAGGGCCTCGAGGCCGGCGCGGCCGGCTACGTCCTGAAGCGGGCGGCCGACAAGGACCTGATCGACGCGGTGCGCACCGTCGCCGGCGGCCGCACCTTCCTCTCGGACGACGCTCAGAAGGCGCTCATGGACGAGTGGCTCAAGGGTGGCTCGACCGAGGTGGACGACGGCCTCACGCCGCGCGAGCTCGAGGTCGTGAAGCTGATCGCCGAGGCGTACACCAACAAGCAGATCGCCGAGACACTGAAGCTCTCGGAGAAGACCGTCGAGTCGCACCGCACGAACGTGTTCGGGAAGCTCGGCATGCGCGACCGCGTGGAGATCGTCCGCTACGCGATCCGCCGCGGGCTGGTAGAGCCTTAGGCGTGAGGATCATCCCCTCGGACGACGTGAACGCGGTCGTCCGGCTCCACCGCCAGGTGTACGAGGCGGAGTTCGGGCTGGATCCGTCGTTCGCCCAGGGCGTGGCCACTCGGCTGGCCGAGCTGCGCCGCGGCGGCTTCCCGGGGCCGCGCGACGGGCTCTGGCTCGCGGAGGTGGACGCCGAGGTGGTCGGCTCGATCACGCTGCACGAGGAGAGCCGGACGCTCGGCCAGCTCGGCCATCTCGTGCTGCTCCCGGAGGCGCGGGGCACCGGCGCCGGGCGCCGCCTGGTGGAGACCGTGCTCGACGCGGCGCGGACGGCCGGCTACGAGCGGCTGCAGCTGTTCACGTTCAGCGGCCTGACGGCGGCCGGGAGCCTCTACCGAAGCGTCGGCTTCGAGCTGGCGAGCTCGGAGGACGTCGTCCGCTGGGGGCGGCGGATTGACTGGCAGCGCTACGAGCTGGCTCTCTAGCCTGCGCCGGGTGAATCCGCGCATCGCCGTCGCGCTGCTCATCGTGGGCGTACTCGCCCTCGGGGCGGTGGTGCTGGGCGCGATGAGCCGCGACGACGAGCCGGCGGGCTTCGAAGGCGCGCTGATGCCGGAGGGCGTGCGCGCACCCGACTTCACCCTGCGGAACCAGGACGGCGAGCGGGTCTCGATGCGCGAGCTGCGCGGTAAGCCGGTGGTTGTGACCTTCCTCTACACGAACTGCGAGGACACCTGCCCGATACAGGCACAGACGATCCGCGGCGCGCTCGACCAGCTCGGTCACGACGTGCCGGCGCTCGCCATCGCGGTCGATCCGCCGAATGACACTCCTGAAAGCGCTCGGAAGTTTTTGGCCGAGCAGCGCGCGACGGGCCGGATCGACTTCGTGCTCGGCTCGCGTGCCGAGCTACGCAAGGTGTGGGACGGCTTCCACATCCAGCCTCAGACCGTCACGACCGAGCACCAGGCCCGCTTTACCCTCGTCGACTCCCGCGGCTTCCAGCGGATCGGCTACCCCGGTTCCGAGGCGACCCCCGAGCGCCTGGCCAACGACCTCGCCCTGCTGGAGCGGGAGTCTTCTCCGACCGGCTGAGTAGGATTTAGCTCATGATGTTCTCGACGAAGGCCGAGTACGGCGTTCGCGTCATGGCGCATCTCGCCAGGCGCGGCGAGGACAGTCCGATCTCGCTCGGCACGATCGCCGACGCGGAGGGGCTGCCGCTCGCGTACCTCGAGCACCTCGTGCAGCGGCTCCGCAAGGCTGGTCTCGTGGACTCGCGGCGCGGCGCGCACGGCGGCTACACGCTCGCGCGCGAGGCCGGGGACATCACGATGGCCGAGGTCGTGCGCGCGCTCGAGGGCGACATCGCGCCGATCGAGTGCATCAGCGCCGACGCGGATGGCGTGCTCGTCTGCTCGCGGGAGCACCACGAGAATGGCGAGCCGTGCCCGACGAAGTTCCTCTGGACCCGGGTCCAGGGGTCGATCGTCCGAACCCTGAACGAGATGACGCTGGACGACCTCGTCCAGCCCTTGACCCGACCGAAGAAGGCAAAGGCAACCGCATGACCCTTGAAGTCCAGAACCTGCATGTGCGCACGGAGGAGCGGGAGATCCTCCACGGCGTCGACCTCGTCGTGAGGAAGGGCGAGACTCATGCCCTGATGGGGCCCAACGGCTCGGGCAAGTCCACGCTCGCCAACACGTTGATGGGCAACCCGAGCTACGAGGTCACCGAGGGCCGCATCCTCCTGAACGGCGAGGACCTGACGGAGGCGGATCCTGATGAGCGCGCCCGCGCCGGCCTGTTCATGGCGTTCCAGTACCCCGCCACGATCCCGGGCGTGTCGGTCGCGAACTTCATGCGGATGGCGGTGAACGCCAAGCGCGAGGAGCCGATCAAGGTCAAGGAGTTCGGCGCGATGCTGAAGGAGAACATGGATCTCCTGAAGATCAGCCGCGACTTCACGAGCCGCTACCTGAACGAGGGCTTCTCGGGCGGCGAGAAGAAGCGCGCGGAGATCCTCCAGCTCGCGATGCTCCAGCCGGAGTTCGCGGTGCTCGACGAGACCGACTCCGGGCTCGACATCGACGCGCTCCGGATCGTCTCCGAGGGCGTGAACGCGATGCGCGGCGAGGACCGCGGCTTCCTCATCATCACGCACTACACGCGCATCCTGAGCTACGTCAAGCCGGACTTCGTGCACATCCTGATCAACGGCAAGATCGTCCGGGAGGGCGGCTCCGAGCTCGCCGACGAGCTCGAGGAGAAGGGTTACGAGTTCGTGCGCGAGGCGGTGGCCGCGAATGGCGCCTAGCTTCGTGGAGGACCGCCGGCGCGCCGCGCTCGAGGTCTTCGAGTCGCAGGACGTGCCCACCTGGCGCCGCTCGGGATTCTGGACGACGTCGCTGCGCGGCCTGGAGCTCGACTCGCTCGAGCCGAAGCGCTACGAGCCCGGCCTTCCGCCGCTCGACCTCGGCGACGACGCCCACTCCGCGCTGATCGTCCAACGGGGCGCGAACGTCGTGCACACCGACCTGAACGAGGAGGGCATCGTCGTGATGCCGCTCGAGCAAGCGGTGGAGGAGCACCCCGAGCTCGTCCAGGAGCACTTCGGCAAGCGCCTGCCCATCGACGACGGCAAGTTCGCCGCCGGCACCGCCGCGTTCTGGACGGGCGGCGTGTTCATCCACGTCCCGAAGCACACGTGCGTCGAGAAGCCCATCCAGGTGGTCTGGCTCATAGACGAGCCGGGCACCGCGCAGTGGGCGCACACGCTCGTGGTGATCGGCGAGCACGCCGAGGTGCGCATCCGCGAGTTCTTCCTCGGCGGCGACTTCGAGGGCCAGGCACTCCACGCGGGCGCCTTCGAGCTGTACGCCGGCACCGGCGCGCAGGTCGACCTCGCTCACTACCAGGACTGGGGGCGCGGCGAAGTGTTCGACCTCTCGACGCGAAGGGTCGAAGTCGGCCGCGACGCGCGCGTGAAGTGGGTGCCGATCCACCTCGGCGGACATCTCACGAAGCAGACGCTCGACATCATCACCGCCGAGCCGGGCTCGGACATGCGCCACACCGGCATGTACTTCACAGAACGCGACGAGCACCTTGACCTGTTCACCACCGATAGGCACGAGGCGGGCCACACCACCGGCGACACCGTCTGGAAGGGCGCGCTCACGGGCGAGTCGCGCGCGTCGTACGAGGGGCTGATCCACATCATCCCGAAGGCGACCGAGGTGGACACCTACCTCCAGACACACTCGATGCTGCTGTCGCCGAAGGCGAAGGGCGACGCCATCCCGTCGCTGATCGTCGAGGTCGACAACGTCAAGGCGTCGCACGGCGGGACCGTCGGCGAGCTGGACCCCGATCAGATCTTCTACATGATGACCCGCGGCATCTCGCGGGCCGAGGCGGTGCGGGTGCTCGTCGAGGGCTACTTCGAGGAGGTCATCATGCGGCTCGACGACCCGGGCCTCGAGGAGCTCGTCAGGCGGCGGATCTCGGAGAAGCTGGCCGGCGCCGAGGACCAGGTGCGCGAGTTCATCGGGGAGCGGGCCGAGGCGAGCTAGTGGCTGCAGTTGCCTCCACCCCGCTCGTGGATGTCCGGACGGACTTCCCCGTGCTCTCGCGCCAGTTCGGCGGGAAGCGGGTGGCCTACCTCGACTCGGCCGCCACGTCGCAGCGGCCCGAGCAGGTCGTGGCGGCTATGGATCGCTTCCAGCGCGAGTCGTACGCGCCGATCCACCGGGGCGTGTACGAGCTGGCGAGGGAGTCGACGGAGGCGTTCGAGACTTCGCGCGAGCGGATCGCGGCGTTCGTCGGCTGGGATGCCGACACCTCCATCTTCACCCGCAACGCCACCGAGGCGATCAACCTCATCGCGTACGCCTGGGGGCGGAGCAACGTCGGTCCCGGCGACGAGGTGCTCATCACGGAGATGGAGCACCACTCGAACATCGTGCCCTGGCAGATGCTCTGCGAGGATACCGGAGCGAAGCTCCGCTACCTCACGCTCACCGAGCACGCTGCGCTGTCGCTCGACGAGCTGGACTCGATCCTGGCGGAGGGCCGCGTGAAGGTGGTGGCGGTCGCGCACGTCTCGAACGTGCTCGGCACGATCAACCCGGTGGCCGAGATCGTGCGCCGTGCCCGGGCGGCCGGGGCGGTGACCGTGATCGACGGCGCCCAGGCGGTGCCCCAGCTGCCGCTCGACCTGCGCGAGATCGACGCGGACTTCTATACGTGGACGGGGCACAAGGCCCTCGGGCCGACGATCGGGCTGCTGCACGGCCGGCGCGAGCTGCTGAAGGAGATGCGGCCGTTCCTCGGCGGCGGCCACATGATTTCCCGCGTGGAGCGAGAGCACTCCACCTGGAACGACCTGCCCCACAAGTTCGAGGCGGGGACGTCCGCGGCGACCGAGGCCGTGGGCCTCGGGGCAGCGGTCGACTATCTGGACGCTATCGGCATGAAGCGCGTGCGCGCCCACGAGCGCGACCTGACGGCGTACGCCCTGGAGCGGCTGCCTGAGGTCGAGGGAATTCACCTCTACGGGCCGTCGGATCTGGAGCGCCGCGGCGGCGTCGTCTCGTTCGCGATCGAGGGCATGCACCCGCACGACATCGCCGAGCTGTGCGACCGCGAGGCGGTCTGCGTGCGCGCCGGCCACCACTGCGCGCAGCCGCTCATGCGCTGCCTCGGAGTGGGCGCAACCGCGCGCGCCTCATTCCACGTCTACAACGCGCGCGACGAGGTGGACCGGCTGGTCGAAGCCCTCGGCAAGGCGCGCGAGGTCTTCGAGCTGTAGCGATGGACGCCCTCTACCGAGACTTCATCCTCGAGCACTACAAGAACCCGCGGAACTTCGGGGAGCTGCCTCAGCACGACCTCGACTGGCACGACCACAACCCGCTCTGCGGCGACGAGCTGGGCGTGCACATCGTGGTCGAGGACGGCGTCGTGAAGGATCTCCGCTTCCACGGCCAGGGCTGCGCGATCTCGCAGGCCGCCGCGTCGATCACCTCCGACGAGCTGATCGGGATGCCGGTCGGGGAGATCGAGCGGCTGGGCGCCGACTGGGTCATCGAACAGCTCGGCATCGACATCTCCCCCACGCGCCGCAAGTGCGCGCTGCTGTCGCTCAAGGTGATGCGAGGGGCGACGACCGGCGACGCAAGCTGGCCTGAGTAGGCGCAGGGGCCCCGGCCTGCTGCCACGCGAACACCAGCACCGCAACGATGAACAGGGCGAGACCGATCGGGCCGAACGGCGGCTCATGGATCGCTATGAGCGGCAGCGACAGCAGCATCAGGGCGAGCGGGATCCAGCCGAGGCGATAGGCCGCGCGAAGGGCCACCACAGCGCCGATCATTCCCACCGCCAGGCCAACGCTGCCGATCGCCGAGAGAGTCATGAGGACTGCGCTCTCGGCGTACGACTCGACCAGGTCCCTTCCGATGGCGTGTTGTGCCTCGGGCAGGGCGGCGACCTCATTGGCGAGTATTCCGGTCCCGCCGCCGAGCAGGACCTCCCACATCGCGTAGAACACAGCGAACACCGCCATCCCGGTCCTGCTCACCTTGGCGGCCGTGCCGTCCAGCCCGCGCAGCAGCAAATAGACGACGCCGGCAAAGAGCGGAACGAAGACGCCCATCCCGAGGTGGACCGCGACCCACGCGGTGACATTGCCCTCGATTTGCTCGTAGAAGCCATCCGTCTCGCCCGTGGGATGGAAGAGCAGCAGGATTCCCCAGGCGGCCGGAACGCCGACCATGAACGCGAGTTGTCGAGAGCTGAACCTCATCAGGCAGGCGCTCCCGCGGGCTCCGGCTCGGGCTCGTCGACGAGCTCGGGCTCGTCCGCCGGCCGCTCCTCACCCTCCACGGGCACCGGTGGCACGTCGCCCTCGAAGGAGACGTGCGGGATCCACTCGAGCCAGCTGGGCAGGTACCAGTTCCAGTCGCCCAGCACCTTCATCGTCGCCGGCAGGAGGATGCCGCGGATGATCGTCGCATCGATCAGCACAGCCGCCGCAAGCCCCACACCCATCTGCTTGAAGTCGAGGAAGCTGAGCGTCACGAAGACCGAGAACACGACGACCATGACGACCGCGGCGCTCGTGACCGTGCCGGCGGTGGTCGAGATCCCGTGGCGCACGGCCTCTGTTGTGGTCATGCCGCTGTCATAGGCCTCGCGGATCCTCGACAGGATGAACACGTGGTAGTCCATCGAGAGCCCGAACAGGATCACGAACAGGAACAGCGGCAGCCATGAGGTGACGCCGCCGTTCGAGGTGAAGCCGAGAAGCCCCTCTCCCCATCCCTCCTGGAACACCAGCACGAGGACGCCGTAGGCCGCGCCGACCGACAGCAGGTTCAGCAGGATCGCCTTGATCGGGATCACGATCGAGCGGAACGTGAACAGCAGCAGGAGGAACGCGAGCGAGAAGACGAATCCGAAGATCAGCGGCAGGCGCTCCGAGACCAGGTCGCGGAAGTCCTTCGACTGCGCGGCGCTGCCGCTCACGTTCACCGTGGCGCCGTCCACAGCGCCGACGGTGGCCGGGATGATGTCGTTCCGGACCTCGTTGAGGGCGACGGTGGACGTGGCGTCGTTGCCGCTCCCCTCGGTGGGGATCGAGATCAGCGCCACGGAGCTGTCACTGCTGTATTCGATCTCGGCTCCCTGCAACAGGTTCAGGCTGCCATCCGCCTGGGCCCGCAGGTCGGAGATGGCGGCTGCCACGGCCCCGCTCGTGACGTCGTTCGCCTCGACGACCACGTCCACGGTCACCGCCTCGGCGGGGAACGCGTCGCGGATGCGGTCGAAGGTCTGGACCACGGCGAGGTCGTCCGGGAGGTCGTCGGTCGTGGTGACCGCGAGGTGCATATTGAGCGCGGGCACCGAGAGAAGCAGCAAGGCGCCGCCCGCGATGGCGATGGCGGCCCACGGGCGACGCATCACGCGGTCCACCAGCGCCGACCAGAAACGGGACGTGCCGGCAGGTCCCCGCTTGCGGTTCAGCAGCGGCACCCGCCCCTTGTCGACCCGGTCGCCGAGCCACGCGAGCACCGCGGGCAGGACCGTGAGCGAGGACACGATCGCGATGGCGACCACCAGGATCGTGCCCTGGCCGAATGAGAGGAAGCTCTTGTCGCCGGTGAGGAACAGGCCCGACATCGCGGCGATCACCGTCAGGCCGGAGATCAGGACGGCGCGTCCCGACGTGGCGGCGGCGACCTCGAGCGAGGAGCGCTCGCTGCGGCCGGCCGCGCGCTCCTCACGCTCGCGCCGCAGGTAGAAGAGGCTGTAGTCCACGCTGACGGCGAGCCCGATCAGCAGGATCACCGACTGGAGGTTCCCGTCGATCGGGGAAAGGTGGCTGGGCAGCGCGACGAGCCCCAGCGCCGCCATCACCGTGGTGACTCCGAGCAGCAGCGGGACAAGCGCCGCCACGAGGGCGCCGAAGGCGACGATCAGGATCAGCAGCGTCAGTGGGAGCGACAGCAGCTCCGCCTTCCCGAGGTCGGACGTGAACGTGTCATTCAGCTCCTTGTTGGAGCTGACGTTGCCGAACTGCTCCACCCGCAGCCCCGGGTGGGCCTTGTCGACGGCGGCGACGGCCGCCTGGGAGGCTTCCAGCCGCTTGGCGGCCTCGAGGGTGTCACCGGTGATCTCGAAGTCGATCAGGGCGGAATGCTGGTCCCGCGAGACGGGCGCATCGCCCGTCAGGGGCGAGTGCACTTGGCGGACGTCCTCGGCCTTCCGAAGACGCGCGGTCGCGTCCTGGATCGTCGCGGTGAACTCCGCATCACCGACCACGAGCTTGTTGCTCTGAATCAGGAGGTGCTCGGTGTTCGGCCTGAGACCCTTGTCGTAGAGCGCCGTTTCCGCCTTCCCCGCCTCTCCGGAGAACAGGTCGGCGCCCTGCATCGTGTTCTTCCCCACCGCGTTGCCCGCGAATGTCGCGACGATCACGAACGCCAGCCAGCCGAAGATGGCCGTCTTGCGGTGCTCGGCGCTCCAGTGCGCCGCTCGTGCGGCGAGGTTGCGGGACTTCTTCACGGTGGCTCTCCCCCGTTGCGGTCGCGGCAAGTCGCAATAGCGTCGGGCCTGCCGGTACCTGTGTAATCGGGGGAAACCCCTGAGATTCGGGCCTCAGGGGATGTCGACCGGCCGGACGCGCGACGCGAAGGTCCTCTGGGCCACGTAGCGGGGGAGCTGCGCCAGCGCGGCGTCCACGCTCGCGGCTTCCACCTCCCACCAGATCCGATGGCCTCCGTAGTGGCACGAGGCTGTCGTAGCCTGGCCCCGCAGCGGGCTCTCGAAGGCGTTGAACGCGGCGAACACGACGCCGCACTCGGTGGAGCTGTGGCTGTGCTCGAGGACGAATCTGGGCACGGCCCATCAGCATGGCGTGTGATAGGGCCCTTGCCATCGGGGGAATCCCCTGAACCGGCTAGTGGATGCCGGTATCGTGTCCCACGGACTCGTACATGAAGTACATCGCCACTCCCCTCGTGGGTCGTGAGCACGAACTGGAGTCGATCCAGCAGCTGCTCGAGGGGACGAGTGCGGGCGAGGCGCGCTTCCTGTTCATCAGCGGCGAGCCGGGCATCGGGAAGACGCGCATGCTGGCCGAGTTGCTTGGCGTGGCGAAAGAGGCGGGCTGCGTCGCGCTGCAGGGGAGCGCCGCGGAGTTCGAGCGCGAGCTTCCCTTCGGCCTTCTCGTGGATGCGGTGGACGAGTTCCTGGAGTCGCTCGACCCGGCGGTGCTGCAGCGCCTGGACACGCGAGCGCTCGTGGAGCTGGCCGGGGTATTCCCGGCGCTTCGTTCATTCGATCCCGGGTCGGACGAGCCCACCACAGCCGGTGAGCGCTTCCGCGCGCACCGCGCGGTCAGCGAGCTGCTGGAGCGCCTCGCAGAGCGCCACGCGGTGGTCCTCGGGCTGGACGACCTCCATTGGGCCGACAGTGCGTCGCTCGAGCTGCTCTCGCGACTTCTCCGTCGCCGTCCGCGCGCGAACGTCGTGGTGGTCGGGACGTTCCGCAAGGGGCAGCTGGACCGCACTCTGCTCGCCGCGATCGGCCACGGCCTCCGAGAGACCGACGTCCACATGGAGCTGGGGCCGCTGCGGCGCGGCGAGGCCCGGGGACTGGTGGAGGAGAAGGACGAGGAGCGCTACGCGGCCCTGTACGAGGCGAGTGGCGGCAACCCCTTCTACCTGCTCGAGCTCGCGCGCTTGGGCGGTGAGCGCCGCTACCTCAGCCGCGATTCCGGCGCCGCGGGAGTCCCGGCGGCCGTGTCGGCGGCGACGCGCGAAGAGCTGGATGTTCTCTCGCCGGCAGGACGTGAGCTGGCCGAGGGCGCCGCCGTGGCGGGCGATCCCTTCGAGCTCGGCCTCGCCGCCGGCAGCGCCGGCCTGCCTGAGCCGGAAGCGCTCGACGCGCTCGACGAGCTGATCGCCCGCGATCTCGTACACCCGACGCAGGTGCCGCGCAGGTTCCGGTTCCGCCATCCGCTTGTCAGACGCGCGGTGTACGAGTCGTGCTCACCGGGCGCGCGGATTGCCGCTCACGGCCGCTGCGCCGCTGCGCTCGCGGAGCGCGGCGCGCCCGTCGCGGCGCAAGCGCACCACGTGGAGCACTCGGGCCGGGTCGGCGACCTCGGCGCGGCGGCAATCCTGAGCGAGGCCGGCGAGGCGGCGGCAAGACGGGCGCCCGCAAGCGCCGCGCGCTGGTTCTCCGCCGCGATCGGCCTGCTACCCGACACCGCACCACGAGAGGAACGAGTCAGATTGTTGATGGCGCTCGCCGGCGCCCGAACGGCCACGGGCCGCTTCGACGAAAGCCGCGCGGCTCTCGTAGAGAGCATCGAGCTCACCGGCGACGCCAACCCCGCCCTTCGGGTCCGGCTGATCGCGTCCTGTGCCACGATCGAACAGGCGCTGGGACACCACGAGGAGGCACGCGCACGGCTCACGAGGGAGCTCGAGTTCGCGCGCGACCCATCGTCCCCGGCAGCCGTGGAGCTGATGATCCACCTGGCCGGCGGCGACTTCTACCGCATGGACTACGACGGGATGCGCGACTGGGGCGAACGCGCGCTGGTGGTCGCGGAGACGCTGGACGAGTCGCTCGCCGCGGCCAGCCTTGCCGTCCTCGCGGTGGCCACCGCCTTCATCGGGCCCGTCTCCGAGGCGGAGGCATTCAGGTCTACGGCGGCGGTCCTGGTCGACACCCTTCCGGACGACCGGCTGGAGGGGCGTCTGGACGCGGTCAGCAACCTCAGCGCCGCGGACCTCTATCTCCACCGCTACGACGACGCCGCCGCGGTTGCCGCGCGCGGGCTGGCCATTGCGGCCGCCTCGGGCCAGGGGGAGATCGCGCCCTTCCTGGCGCCCGTGCTGATCACCGTGCTGCACCACACCGGGCGAATAGCCGAGGCCGCGGACATGGCGGACGAGTCAATCGAGGCGGCCCGCCTGTCGGGCAACGTCGAGGCACTCGGCTGGAACCTGCTCAGTCGCGCCTATGTCGCCGTCGCCGCGGGCGACCTCGATATGGCCCTCGAACTCGCGACCGAAAGCGTCGAGGCCACTCGGGAGCTCGACGACCGCCTGGTGTCGACCTATGCCCGCTGGGCGCTCGCGAGCGCGCTGGTGGAGACCGGCGAGGAGGAGCGGGCGGCCGGCGTGTTACTGGCCGCGGCGGAGGGCGACGAGCTACCCCGCATCCCGGAGTGCTGGAGGGCGCACTATCTCGAGCTCCTGACCCGTTGCTGGCTCGCGGTCGACCGGCCCGCCGACGCGAAACGGACGGCCGAACGCGCCCTCGGCATCGCCGGCAGGCTGGACTGCATGGCGGCCATCGCAATGGCGCACCGCGCATCGGCGGCGGTCGCGCTCGCCGCCGGAGATCCGGCCGCCGCGGCGGAGCGGGCGCGCACGGCCGCCGCCGCGGGCTTCGAGGCAGGTGCCCGCGTCGATGCCGCGCGCTCGCGCACGCTCGCAGGCCGCGCGCTGGCCGAGGCCGGGGAGCGGGAGCAGGCCATCGCGGAGCTTGAGGGGGCCGCGCGAGAGCTCGCGGAGTGCGGCGCCCGCCGCTACCGCGCAGAAGCCGAGCACGAGCTGCGCAGGCTGGGCCGCCGTTTCAGCAGCCGCACTCCTCCGCACGACCCCGACGCCGAGGGAGTGGGGGCCCTCACCCCGCGTGAGCGGGAGGTAGCCCAACTGGTCGTGGGCCGCCACACGAACCCGCAGATCGCGAGGAGCCTGGTCCTGAGCGAGAAGACGATCGAGACGCACATGCGCAACATCTTCCGCAAGCTCGACGTCGGCTCTCGGGCCGACGTGGCCCGGACGATGGAGCGAGCCGAGCGCTAGGTTGCGAACGGCCCTCTGGCCGTGTCCTAGTCACCACTCGCGGTTCCGACTACACGCGCCGCGTCCTCGTCGATCCAGATCTCCCAGCGGCCGGACGCCGAGCGCTCGTCGTTCAGCCGGTACGGGCGGCGCCCGCCGAACTCGGTCTGCCGCAGCCGGCACACGCCGCCGAGCATCGACGCTATCCGGCGGCGCGGCCAGCCGAGCGCATCCTCGACCTGCCCGAACGGGTGGGGCTGCCCGGGCGTCTCGGCGAGGTGCTCGAGCAACTCGCGCATGAGGTCGCTGCAGCGGTCGTGGAACCGCGCCACGTCGTCCGGGTCGCACAGCGCGTTCTGCGGCGCGTGCTCGGTCACGAGAGCTCGGCGAGCAGGCGACGGATCGCCTCGACGGAGCGGTCCACGTCGGACTCGGTGGTGGACCAGTTCGACACGGAGATCCGCATGTAGCGGCGACCGCGCCAGGTCGTGCCGCCCATCCAGCAGGTGCCGTCGCGCTGGATTGCGTCGACGAGCGCGTCTGTCCGCTCGTCGGAGCCGAAGCGGGCGAGCGCCTGGTTGAGCACGATCTCGTTGCCGATCTCGACGTCCTCGATCCCGGCGAGCCGGTCCCCGAAGCGCCGCGCCAGCGCGCAGCAGCGGTCCACGAGTTCGGCAAGGCCCTGGCGGCCCAGCTCGCGCAGCGCGGCCCACGTCGCGAAGCCGCGAGCGCGGCGCGACGACTCGAGCACGTAGTCCGAGGGAGAGCGCAGGACCGCCTCGTCGCCCCGGCCGGCCAGATAGGCCGCCGTGTACGACATCGCGGCCGCGTGCGCCTCGGGATCGGCGCAGAAGACGTAGCCGCAGTCGTATGGCACGTTCAGCCACTTGTGCCCATCGACGGCCCACGAGTCGGCCTGCTCGATGCCCGTGACGAGGTGCCGGTGAGTCGGGCTCGCCGCGGCCCACAGCCCGAAGGCGCCGTCCACGTGAACCCAGGCGTCGTGCCGGTGGGCGGCCTCGCAGGCGGCGGCGAGGTCGTCGCAGGCGCCGGTGTTCACGTTGCCCGCCTGGACGCAGACGATCGTCGGCGTGCCCGCGCGGTCGTCGAGCGCCCGAGTGAGCGCGTCCGCGTCGATCGCCCCGCTGTCGTCCGCGGGCACCGGCTCGACGGCCTCCGCCCCGAGCCCGAGCAGGCGGAGCGCGCGATCGATCGTGGCGTGCCGCTCCTCGCTCGCGACCACGCGGATCGCAGGAGCGCCGTTCACCCCGCGCGTCTCGACGTCCCACCCCGCGCGCGCCAGCACGCGGTGCCGGGCGGCCGCGAGGCCGGCGTTGTTCGCGCCCTGGCCGCCGGTCGTGAGGCCGAACGAGCACGCCTCGGGCAGGCCGAGCGCCTCCTTCAGCCACGCCCCGGCCACCTCCTCGACCAGTGCCGAAACGGGCGACGAGGCGGCGTTGAACGCGTGCTGGTCCCAGCCGGTGGCGAGGATGTCGGCGCACGTGGCCGAGTCGAGCGAGCCGCCTACGACGAAGCCGAAGAAGCGCGGCCCGGCGGTTGCCGTGAGAGCGGGCTCGACGGCCTCCACCAGCTGGTCGATCACCGCTCCCGGCGCGGCGCCCCGGTCCGGGAGCGATCCCCCGAGAGCCGCCCGCACGGCCTCGCGGTCGAAGGACGGGGCGACCGGCCGCTCCGCCACGCCGGCGCGGTATCCGGCGACGCGCTCGGCGGCCCGCAGGAGCTGGTCGGAGAGGTCGCGCGGGCTCACACGGTCAGTTCAGTCCGCGCGGTCCGCCCCGCTCGCCGGGTTGTCGCGGGCCCAGTTGGCGATCTTGCCGCTGCCGACGATCACTTCCTCGTCGTCCGTCACCAGCACCGGCACCATGTTCTGGCCACTCCGCTTCCGCACCTCGCGGCGCGTGGGATTCAGCGTGGCTCCGAGAATCCCGAGGCCATACGCCTTCTGGACGTCCGGCTTCCAGCCGGCCTCCGTCAGCGCCTCGTGCGCGTTGCGGCACGGATGGCCGCCCGGTCGGGGTGAGCGGAACGTTCCCCAGCAGACGAAGAGCTTCATGGGCCGACCCTAACGCGAGCGCGCGTCAGAGGACCGGCTTCACGTCCACCACCGGCGTCCCGTGGAGCGCCTCCAGTGGCCGGACATGCATTCGGTCGCCCTCGATCGCCAGGACGTCCACCTCGTGGAGCCCGAGCGGGTTCGGCCGGTCGGCCGAGCGGGTGGCGAACACGCCGCGCATCGGGTTCGCGGGGTCGTCGCGCGGATGCACCCGCAGGACCTCCCGGTCGGCGCGGTCGAGCCAGGTGATCAGGACGACCCGGTCGCCCGGCTCGATGCCCTCGAGCGCTGGGAGCAAGTCGGGCGAGAACACCAGCCATGCGTCGGGCGCCCCCTCGTCGCCCTGCTTCGGCGCGACAGCCGCGTCGGTCAGAGAGGACTGGACCTCGGCGATGCGAGTGAGCTCCATGGCGCGACCCTAATCGGCCAGCGGGGTGACGGACGCAGACGAGGCCGGGCGGACGAACACCGTCTCACCGACGTCGTGCAGCTCCAGCGAGGGCAGCTGCACCAGCAGCGTCTTCCCGCCCTCGTGGCGAAGCCGGTAGAGCACGTCGTGGCCGCGGAACTCGCGGTCGATCACCTCGGCGTTGCCGGCGTCGGGGCCGTCGGTCGGGCGGCGCGCCCGCAGCTCCAGCTGCTCCGGCCGCACGGCGACCTGCACCGAGCCGGACGCCGGCGCGCGCAGGTCGAAGACGCCCAGCTCGGTCTCCACACCGTCCCCGCGCGCGACACCGGACAGCACGTTCACCTCACCCACGAACTGCGCCGCCCAGCGCGTCGCGGGCGACCCGTACACCTCCACGGGCGGGCCCACCTGCACGATCTGGCCGTCGCGCATCACCGCGAGCCGGTCGGCGAGCGACAGCGCCTCCTCCTGGTCGTGGGTAACGAGCAGGGCGGTGGCCTCGGCGTCGCGCAGGATCAGCTCGACCTCGCGCCGCAACCCGGCGCGCAGGGTGGCGTCGAGGTTCGAGAACGGCTCGTCGAGCAGGACGAGCTCGGGCTCCGGCGCCAGTGCCCGCGCAAGCGCCACGCGCTGGCGCTCGCCGCCGGACAGCTCGTGCACCGGGCAGCTCGCCTTGTGCTGGAGCCCGACCAGCTCGAGCGTCCGCCGCGTGAGCCCCTCGCGCTCCTCGCGCGCCCGCGTGGACAGCCCGAACGCCACGTTGCCCTCCACGCTGAGGTGCGGGAACAGCGCATAGTCCTGGAAGACCATCCCGACCCTCCGCTGCTCGGGCGGCACCATCCGGCCCGGCCCGGCGACCACCTCGTCCGACACGACGACGCAGCCCGCGTCGGGCTGCTCGAAGCCGGCGATCGTGCGCAGCAGGGTCGTCTTGCCGCAACCGGACGGGCCGAGCACGGCGAGCAGCTCGCCGGGCTCGATGTCGAGGTTAAGCTCGCGCACGGCCGCCACGTGGCCGAATGACTTCGACAGCCCGCGGACCCGTACGTGGCTCATGCCGGCATCAGCTCCGGCTCGTCGACCGCGGCGGGCGCCACGGGGGACGCCTCCACCTCGCTCGCGCCGCCGCGCCCGGACAGGCGGATCATCAGCGCCACGGGCAGCAGCCCCACGAGCACGATCATCAGGGCGGGGAGCGCGGCGGTCTCGAAGAGCGACTCGGTCGTCGCCTGCCATACCGCGATCGCGAGCGTGTCGCCGCCGAGCGGGCGCAGCAGCAGCGTCGCCGGCAGCTCCTTCATGACCTCGACGAAGACCAGCAGCGCGGCCGTCGCGAGGCCTGAGCGCAGCAACGGGACGTGCACGCGCGCGAGCACGTCGAGCCGGTCGGCGCCCAGCCCGCGGGCCGCCTCGTCGAGCTGGCGCGGGATGCGCACCAGGCTGGCCTCGATCGAACCCCAGGCAAGCGCCAGGAACCGCACGAGGTAGGCGTAGAAGAGTCCGATCACTGTGCCCGTGAGGAGTAGTCCGGTGCCCGCCAGTCCGTCGATCCTCCGCTCGATCCAGCCGAGCGGGACGATCACCGCCACGGCCACAACGGAGCCCGGCAGGCCGTATCCGATCGTAGCGGTGCGCGCCGCCGCGGCCGCGGCCGTCGAGCGGCTCGCGCGCGCCCCGTAGGCGAGCAGCAGCGCCACCACCGGCACGAGCACCGCGCTCATGCCCGCGAGCAGCAGGCTGTTGCGGACGGCGGGGCCAAAGTCGACGGGGAGCAGGCCGTCCCGGATGGATTCCGCCGACCACGCCCCGAGCTGTGCGAGCGGCGCCAGCACCACCCCGCTGACGAGCGCCAGCGGCACGAGCGCGGCCGCCGCCGCGGCGAGCCCGCGCAGCCGGACCGGCCGCACGGCGTCGCCGCGCGCGGCAAGCTGGGCGTGCCGCGCCCGCCCGCGCGCGACCCGCTCCAGCGCGAGCAGCGTCAGAGTGACCGAGACGAGGAGCGTGGCCAGCTGCATCGCGGCGTCGCGGTCGAAGGCGTTAAACCAGACGCGGTAGATCGCGTCCGTGAAGGTGCGAACGCCCAGCAGGTTGACCGTGCCGAAGTCGGCCAGCGCCTCCATCAGCGCGAGCGCCACGCCGCCGAAGATCGCCGGCCGCGCCATCGGCAGCCCGACCCGCAGGATCGCCCGCCCGCGCGAAAAACCAAGCCCGCGCGCCGCCTCGAGCAGCGTGCGCGACTGCGACAGGAAGGCCGCTCGGGCGAGCAGGTAGACGTAGGGGTAGAGCACGAACGTGAACACGCAGATCGCGCCGAGCGTCGAGCGGATGCCCGGCAGGTCGAGCCCGAGGGCGAAGAGCGTGAAGACGTACCCCGGCATCGCGAGCGGGAGCACGAGCGCCCACTCGATCCAGCGGCGCCCCGGGAACTCGAAGAACGAGACGAGGGCGGCGAGCGACGTCCCGAGCACGAGCGTGCCGAGCCCCACGCCGAGCAGGAGCGCCGCGGTTGCGGAGACGGCCTCCGGCAGGAACCCGGTGAACTGGTCGAGCGCGTCGGGAGCGAATACGAACGAGAGCGGGAGGCCGACCAGCGGGCCGGCCACCAGGAAGGCGCAGGCGATGGTCGCCCTCAGTCCCACCCCACCTGGTCCATCAGCTCGAGCGCGTCGCCCAGCAGCGGGCCGGCGCCGTCCACGTCGATGGGGTCTTGCCCGAAGTCACCGAACTGCTCGATCTCGGGCGACGGCTGCGCGCCCTCGACCGCCGGGAACTCGTGGTTGTTCTGCGCAAACACCTCCTGCTGCGCGGGCGCGCGCAGGAAGCGGATCAGCTCGCGCGCCTCCTCCGCATGATCGGCGCCGCGCACCACGCCGAGCCCGGACAGGTTCACGTGCGTGCCGCGGCCGCCCTGGTCCGCCCACACCGGCGCAACCGGGAAGTCCGGGTCCTCCTCGAGCTCGCGGCCGAGGTAGTAGGAGTTCGTGAGCCCGACGTCGCAGTCGCCCTCGGCGATCGCCTCCAGGACGTCCACGTCCGAGCCCAGGATCTCGGGATCGTTCGCCATCCAGCGGCGCAGCATCCGCTCGGTGGCGTCGCGGCCGTCCTTCGCGAGCCGGTCCGCGACGAACGAGACGTTGTACTCGCTCGTGCCCGAGCGGAGGCACAGCCGGCCCTTCCAGCGCGGGTCGCCGAGGCCCTCGTACGTCGTGACCTCGCCCTCCCCCACGCGCTCGGTCGAGCGCATGATCGTGCGGGCGCGCTCGGTGAGCGGCTCCCAGGCGTCGATGATGCCGGCGTCCTGGGCGCGCCACAGGTTCGCCGCATCCACGGTGATGAGCACGTCCGCCGGCGTGTTGTCGCCCTCCGAGCGCAGCCGCTCGTAGAGCTCGGAGGCGGACCCGCCGCGCAGCGTGATGTCGGTGCCCGTCTGCTTGGCGAAGCGCACGAACGGCTCCTCCTCCCCGTAGTGCGAGCGGGCGGAATACACGACGAGCTCCTCCGACGAGGAGCCGGAGGTGGCGAGCACGACACCGACGAACGCGCCGGCGAGGAGGACGGCGCCCCCGATGACGATGGCGAGCAGGCGGCGGCGCGACACGGCTACGGGGAAGTCTCGGTCCCGGTCGTCTCGGTCCCAGTGGTCGCGGTCGTGCCGGTGGTCTCGGTCCCGGTTGTGCCGGTCGTCCCGGTCCCGGTGGTCTCCGTTCCCTGGAACTGGACGTCGCCCTCGCGGTCCTCGCCACAAGCGGAGAAGGTGGTTCCCAGTGCGATCACGGCGAGCGCCGCCGCTGTTCTTCGGAGCATGCGCATTAGGGTAGCCTAACTCCGACCCGGGGAGTCTGGAAATCGGCCGCGCGCGCTATCCTAGGTGGCGTATGGCAGCCACTGACAAGACCCGCATTTCGAAGCCGAGCGCGATCAAGGAGGACGAGCAGGGACAGCTGATCGCGAAGAGAGGCATTTCTCGTGAAGTGATTAAGGAGCTCTCGGAGATCAAGGACGAGCCCGAGTGGATGCGCGAGAAGCGCCTGAAGTCCTACGAGATCTTCGAGCGCAAGCCCATCCCGACCTGGGGCGTCGACCTCTCGGACCTCGACCTGTCGGAGTTGGTCCTCTACTCCCCGCCGACCGCCGGCCGCTACGACAGCTGGGACGACGTCCCGGAGGAGCAGAAGGACACCTTCGAGAAGCTGGGCATCCCGCAGGCCGAGCGCGAGCACCTCGCCGGCGTCGTGGGGGTGTGGCGCCAGGAGCCCTTCTACGAGGGCCTCAAGAAGGAGTACTCGGACCTCGGGATCATCTTCTGCGCCATGGACACGGCGGTCACCGAGCACGAGGAGCTCGTGCGCGAGTACTTCATGAACAAGTGCGTCCCGCCGCAGGACAACAAGTTCTCGGCGCTGCACGGCGCGGTCTGGTCAGGCGGCTCGTTCCTGTACGTGCCGAAGGACGTGAAGGTCGACCTCCCGCTCCAGGCGTACTTCCGTATGGAGGGGTCAGGCGAGGGCACCTTCGAGCACACCCTCATCATCGCCGACGAGGGCTCCGACGTGAACTACATCGAGGGCTGCACGGCCCAGACGTACAGCGCCAACTCGATGCACTCCGCGGTCGTCGAGATCTTCGTAAAGGAGGGCGCGAAGGCGCGCTACACGACCGTCCAGAACTGGTCGAAGGACGTGTTCAACCTGAACACGAAGCGCGCGATCGTGGAGGCCAACGGCACCGTCGAGTGGGTAGGCGGCTCCATGGGCGCAAAGAAGGTCATGCTCTACCCCGGCTCGTTCCTGATCGGGGAGGGCGCGCGCGCCGACCACCTGAACGTGGGCGTGGCCTCCGGCGACGTGTGGAAGGACACCGGTGCGAAGGTCGTGCACCTCGCGCCGAACACGACCTCGAACATCCTCGCCAAGTCGATCTCCAAGGACGGCGGGATCATGGGCTACCGCGGCCTCGTCCGCATGGGCCACAACTCGCAGGGCTCGAAGGCCCACGTGCAGTGCGACGGCCTGATGATGGACGACCGCTCGCGCTCGGACACCTGGCCGGACATCCAGATCCAGAACCCGCACGTGACCGTGGCC
>DASQTS010000048.1:0-3797 GCA_035641775.1 Thermoleophilaceae bacterium | reverse complement strand
TGTCCGCGCTCGCCGCGCTCGGCACCTTGCCCAGGGTGTCCTCGCGGATGTCGTCGCCCGTCAGCGTGTTCAGGGCGATGTCGCGGCCCTGGACGGTGCTGTTGCGGATGTCGATTCCGCGCACCTCGTTGTTGCGCAGGTCGCGGGTCCGCACCTGGTTGTTGCGGATGTCGACGCTGCGGACCTCGTTGTTCTTGATCTCGCGGCTGTCGATGAAACCGGTGGCGACGCCGTAGGAAACGCCGCTGAGCGACACGAACAGGGCGATTGACGCGATGACCATTGCCGGCGAAGGCCGGCGGCGAAGCAACGACACGAGAGCTACTCCTTCGAGGTTTCGGGGGTGAGGCCTCGTTGAACCAACACGGTAGCGTCGGAATCGGAGCGGGTGACATTTGCCGCGGGGAGGGTTACAACGAAGCGTGCGCCGCCGCCCTCGGCGTCGCCCAGCTCGACGCTCCCGTTGTGGGCGGCCGTCACGGCCCGCACGATCGCCAGTCCGAGGCCGCTGCCGCCCGTCGGGGCGGCGTCGTCGGCACCGCGCGCGAACCGTTCGAACACCCGCTCGCGCATGTCGCTCGGCACTCCTGGCCCGCGGTCGGCCACCTCGAGCACCGCGTCGCCGCCCTGGCGACGGACCGACACCGTCACCGGCGTTCCTGGCGGCGTGTGGATCAGGGCGTTCTCCACCAGGTTGCCCGCCATGCGATGCAGGTCGTCGGCCACGCCGTTCACCATCACCGGACCCGGGACGTCGAGCGCGAGCGGGTGCGCGTCGGACAGGACGCTGGCCTCGCGGGCGGCCTCCGCCGCCACCGCCGACAGGTCCACCGGCCCGCGCGGCACCTCACGGCCGGCGTCGGCCCGGGCGAGCAGCAGCAGGTCGCCCACGAGGCGGCGCATGCGGCGCGACGAGCGGAGCGCCGAGTCGGCCATGTCGCGCTGCTCGCCGCCGAGCTCGGACTCGAGCAGCTCCAGGTTGGCGAGGATGCTCGTGAGCGGCGTACGGAGCTCGTGCGAGGCGTCGGCCACGAACTTCCGCTGGCGCGCCAACGTCGTCTCCGTTTCCTCGCGGGCGGCGCTCAGCTCGCGGAGCATCTCCTCGAACGTGTTTGCCAGCTCGGCCACCTCGTCGTTCGCCTGCGGCTTCGGCAGCGTGATGTCCGGGTCGCGCGTGCTGGCCACCTCGCGCGCGGCGCGCGTGAGCCCGGCGATGGGGCGCATGGCGCGCTGCGCCACGACCAGGCCGCCGAGGAACGCCAGCAGCGTGCCGCCGAGCACGCCCAGCGCCAGGAGCAGGCGCACGCGGTTCACGGTCGTCTGGATGCTCTGCTCCGGCTTCGCATACTGGACGTAGCCGATCGGCGTGGTCACGCCCTGGAGCGGGTCGTTGAACGTGCCGGGGAGCGACTCGGAGGGGACCACGAGCTCACGCGAGGTCACGCGCAGCTCGCCGATGTCGGTGACACCGCTGATCGGCGGCCCGAGCTGCACCTCCGGGTCGCTCGTCCAGACGATGCGGTTGGCGCGGTCGACCACGCGGACGATCGCGTCGCCCGCGGCGTAGCCGGCGAGCAGGTCGCGGTCGGGATCGCTGAGCCCGATGGCGCCGCCGCTCCGCTGGAGCGTAATGCGGTCCTGCAGCTCGCCGACGTTCGCGCGCAGGTCGTCGTCGAAGCCGCCGACGATGCGGCGCTCGGCGACCGTGCCCACCACGATCGCGAACAAGCACAGGATCGCGAACGTGAGCGCGGCGCTAAGCACCGCCACCTTCAGCTTGACGGGAAGGCGGGTCCTCATGGCTCTTTCAGGACATAGCCGGCGCCGCGCATCGTGTGCAGGATGCGCGGCTCGCCGCCGGCCTCCAGCTTGCGGCGCAGGTTCGAGATGAACACGTCGACGGTGTTGGTCTCCGCGAACGGGTGGTAGCCCCAGACCTCGTCGAGCAGCGCCTGTCGCGAGACCACGATCCGATCGTTCCGCATCAGGTGCTCGAGCAGCTCGAACTCGCGCGCGGTCAGCTCGAGCTCGCGGTCGCCCCGGAAGACCTCGCGGCTGTCCGGATTGAGGCGCACGTCGCCCACCACCAGGAAGGCGCTCCCGCGCGGCGGGCGCCGGCGCAGTAGAGCGCGGATGCGCGCGAGCAGCTCGTCGCGCTCGAACGGCTTCACGAGGTAGTCGTCCGCGCCGGCGTCGAGGCCCTCAACGCGCGCGTCGAGCGCGTCGCGGGCGGTCAGCATGAGGATCGGCACGTCGCCGTCCTCACGCATGCGCCGGGCGACCTCCATGCCGTCGACCTTGGGGAGCCCCAGGTCGAGCACCACGGCGTCCGGCTCGAAGACGCCGGACTGCTCGAGTGCGGCCTCGCCGTCGCCCGCGACCCGCACGTCGTATCCCTCCTTGTCGAGCGAGCGGCGAAGCACGCCGGCGATGTCGGCGTCGTCCTCCACCACGAGCACCCGCGGGCGTCCGCTCATGGGACTCCATGGTAGGGAGGGTGCGAGCTTCCGCCGTCGAATGCACGATTCATGGCCAGCCATAGACGCCGGAAGCGACGCCCTGCGCGAAGGGCGTGGTTGCCCGATCTCAACCTTCCGGTGCTCGAGCAGCGGCACTGGGACCTGATCGGCCTCGGGCTGGTCGCGTTCGCCGCCTTCTTCGCGTGCGTCTTCTACCTCGACTGGGCGGGCGGCGAGGTGGGCGAGGCGCTGGCCGGCGCGATCCTGTTCATGTTCGGCGGCGTCGGGTTCGCCGCGCCGGTGGTGCTGTTCGCGATCGGCGCTCTCATCGTCGTGCGCCCGATGATCCCCGCCGTTCACCCGCTGAAGACGGGCGCCGCCTGCCTGCTGGTGGCGCTGATGCTCGGGCTCGCCGCGGGCTCGCTCGGCCTAGGCCCGGGCGACACCGCGCGCGAGGGCTTCCTCGACCCGGACTACCTCGAGCATCACGGCGGACTCCTCGGCGAGTCGCTCTTCTGGGCCTCGGCGAAGCTGTTCTCCACCGCCGGCTCGCACATCCTGTTCATCTTTCTCCTGCTCGCCGGCATCCTGCTCCTGACCGGGGCGTCCATAGCGAGCATCCTCACCGCCACCCGCGAGGCGGCCGCGAGCACCACCGAGCGCGTGCGCCGCACGAGCCCCACCGTGCGGGTGCCCTACGAGCCGCTGGAGCCGATCAGCCCACCCGAGCCGGACGATCACGAGCCGATCGTCAGGGCAACCCACGTGGAGGTGCCCGCGGCCGACGAGACGGACGAGTTCGACGAGCTGGAGCTGGCGACGGAGGAGGTTCCGGAATACGAGCCCGAGCCGGCCGGCGACGAGCCCGAGGAAGAGCCGGAGCTGACCCCGATGGGCAACCGGCGCTCGCCGGTCACCGAGTCCGACGACATCGAGTACCGCATGCCGAAGCTGTCCTTCCTCACGCGCTCCAGCGGCGCCCAGAAGCTCGACACGAAGGGAATCGAGCGCGTCGGGGCGCAGCTCGTGGAGGCGCTCAGCCACTTCAACGTGGAGGCGCGCCTGATCGGGACCGTCAGCGGGCCGCACGTGACCCGCTACGAGCTGCGCCTGGCGCCCGGGATCAAGATGTCGAAGGTCGCGCAGCTGAAGGACGACCTCGCGTACGCGTTGGCGGCCGAGCAGGTGCGCATCCTGGCACCCATCCCCGGCAAGACCGCCGTGGGCGTGGAGGTGCCGAACCGCGTGCGCACCATGGTGCACCTCGGCGACGTCTTCCAGGACGCGCCGAAGGGCTGGTCGCCGCTGTCGGTGTGGCTCGGCAAGGACATCGCCGGC
>DASQTS010000047.1:0-6712 GCA_035641775.1 Thermoleophilaceae bacterium | reverse complement strand
GGTGAGCTTCAGCCGGTACGGCTCCTCTGCGTTCAGCCGGAGGAAGCGCGGCTCAACCTCGGGCAGCAGCTCGAGGTCGCGCGCGAGCGACGCCTGCAGGTCCGGCGTGGCCCCCGCGATCCGGACGGAGCTCGACAGGTCCCGCCGCAGGACGTCCACGACCCGGATCGCGTCGCGGACGCCGTGGTCGTACTGCAGGCCGAGCACGCGGCCCAGGCTGTCAGGGCCGACGTTCGGGTTCCCGTCGCGGTCGCCGCCGATCCAGCTGCCGAACGCGAGCGGCCGCGCCATCGGGTCCGGCTCGAGCTCGAGCCGCCGCAGCTCATCGGTGAGCTGGTCGAGCACGTGCGGGGCCGCGTCCGCGTGCAGGTTGTCCAGGTACCAGACCGCGTTGCGCGCCTCGTCGACGACGTCGGGGCGGGCTATGCGCAGCTCGTCGGTCTGCCAGAGGAGGTCGATCGTCTCCTCGAGGCGCGCGGGGGCGCGCGGCTCGCCGCCCTCGAGCAGCTCGGCGATCTGGCGCAGCTTGTAGAGCACGGTTCTGCGCGCGGCCTCGGTCGGGTGCGCGGTGAACACGGGCCGCACGCCGAGCCGCGCCACCTCCGCCGCCAGCTCCTCGCGCGGGATCCCGGCCGCCTCGATGCGGTCCACCGCCTGCGTCAGCCAGCTTCCGTCGCGCGCCCGGAGCGCGGCCAGCTCGCGCCCGCGATGCACCTGCTCGGCGACGTTCGCGAGGTGGAAGTACGTGGTGAACGCGCGCACAAGCCGGATCGCGGTGACGGGCTCGACCTCCGCAAGCAGCGCGCCGGCGGCTTCCCGGTCCGACCGGATCAACCCGCGGATGCGCTCCACCAGCTCGAGCAGCGGCTCTCCCTCCTGGCGCACGAGCGTGCGCCCGAGCATCGCGCCGAGCTCGCGGATGTCGCGCCGCAGGCCGGCGTCCCGCTCAGTCGCGGGCGCTGCGATAGCTGCGTCCGCCGGCATACGAGGCGAGGTCGGCGACGAAGGCGAGGACGACGATGAACCACTCGAAGCCATCGACCGTCCTGGTACCCGTGTCCCACATCACGGCATAGGCGAGCGTCGTCCACGGCAGCAGGAAGAAGCCGAGCACTGGGAGCAGCCAGCCGTCGTAGGCGCGGTCGAGCAGGTTGCTGAACAGCCACAGCACGAACAGGGCGAGCCGCGGCGAGATCAGTGCCAGCAACGCGACGAGGCAGGGCATGGACCGACTCTAACCCTCCCGAGCCGAGCCCTGCCGAAAACCCTCCGCGAGGACGCTCGCGCGGCGCCCGGGGTTCATCAGGTCCGTGCCCATGGCCCGCGCGGAGCCGGCGTCGGGCGCCACGATCTCGACCTCCGCGCCGCGCCGCCGCGCCGCCGCGGCCTCCACCGAGGTCGCCAGGCGCCAGCCGGCCGCGAGACCTCGCAGTGCGATCGCCGGCCCGGTGCCCATGACGGCGGTGGGAACGAGGCATAGCACGCGGTCGCCGCGGCCGGCACGGGCGAGGTCCAGGTTCGTGGGGCTCCAGACACCGCCGTCCACGTATTCGCGGCCGCCGATCTCGACGGGCGCGAACAGCCCCGGGACGGCGCAGGACGCCGCCACGGCCTCCGCCACGCTCGCGTCCGGCCCGGAGTCGCTCCCGAAGACCACGCGCCGGCCAGACCCGCGGTCCACCGCGACGATGTTGAGCCGGCCGTCGCGGAAGGTCGGGCCGAGCGCATCCACGCGCGAGCGCAGGTCGCGCAGCTCGATCCGGCCGGCCGGCACGCGGGCGAGCACGGCGGCCCGGGCGAGCGCTCCGCCCGGCGTGGCGGCCGTGAGCGCCGGCGCCGCCAGTGGCGAGAGGGCGCCCATCGAGATGCGCGTCGCACGCTCGATGGCGGCACGGAGGGCGTTAGGACGCCGCTCCGGCTCGGCCTCGCCGTCCCAGCGAACGCGCGCCTCGCGGCGTCGCGGGTCCTCGCCGCCCGCCAGCCGCGCCGCCACGATCGAGCCGGCCGACGTCCCGATCAGCTGCTTCGAGCGCCGGGGGTCCTCACCGGTCGCCTGCTGCGCCCCGCCGAGATAGCCCCACATCCACGCCTCGCCGAGGACGCCGCCGACGCCGAGCACGAGCACCGTGGCCACCGCGGCAGTGTGGCATCAGCGTGCGTCGCCGAACGTGACCTGCACGAGCGCTCCGCCGCCGGGCGCGTTCGACGCGCGCGCCTCGCCGCCGTGGGCCTCGGCCGCCTGGCGCACGATCGCAAGGCCCAGGCCCGAGCCCGGCATCGAGCGCGCGGCGTCGGCGCGGTAGAAGCGCTCGAAGACGTGCGGCAGGTCGGTCTCCGCGAAGCCCGGCCCGTGATCGCGCACGCTGAGGCCGGCGTCCGCCACATCGATCTCGATGGTGCTGCCGCCGGGGCTCCATTTGACGGCGTTGTCCACGAGGTTCGAGACGGCGCGCTGGATGCGGGCCGGCTCGCCGCACACGACGGTCGGCTCGGCCGCGACCTCGATCGCCACACCGTTCGAGTGCGCCCGCGCCCGGGCGGCCACCTCGCGGACGAGCTCGTCGAGCCGCACCTCGTCCGTCAGCTCTGCCGGCTTCGTGCCGCGCGCGAGCTCGACGATGTCGGCGACGAGCGCGGTGAGCTCGTCCAGCTCGGCCACGATGTCCGCGCGCAGGCTGTCGCGCTCACGCGGCGGCAGGCGCTCGTCGTGCTCGAGCGTCTGAATGTTCGCCCTGAGGCTGGCGATCGGCGTGCGCAGCTCGTGGCTGGCGTCCGCGACGAGCTGGCGCTGGGCCTCGACGGAGCGCTCGAGCGAGTCGAGCGTCTGGTTGAAGCTGCGCGCCAGGCGGCCGAGCTCGTCATCGCGGTCCGCGTCCATGCGCTGGGACGGGTCGGGCGCGTCCGCAAGCTCCTCCGTGCGCCGAGTGAAGCTGCCGATCGGCGCGAGCGCGGTTCGCGCGACCACCGCGGCGAGCCCGGCGCCGAGCGCGACCCCCGCCGCGCCCACGATCAGCAGGACGAGCAGGACGCGATCGAGTTGGCGATCCACCTCGTCCAGCGGGCGCGCGAGCTGGATCGCCCCACCTCCGGATGCCGCGCGGGTAAGTACGCGGAGATGCGTTCCGGCGACCTCCGTGTCGGCGAGCGACTCGCTGGGGCCCTCCCCCCGCGCGATCTCCCGCGCGCGGGTATCCACGGGAACGCTGTCGGTGGCGCCGGGTCGCCGCAGCACTTCTCCCGACGGCAGGACGACCTGCACGGAGCCTTCCGGGCCGCCAAAGGGCTCTGGCGGTGGGGCGGGAAATCGGCGACTCCCTCCCGCTTGCCCACCCGCACCCGGGCGATCGGGTAGGGCCATCCCAAGAGGGCGGCCGTCCGCCACGCGTCCCACGAGCTCCGCGCGCTCTCGCAGCGAGTCGTCCACCTCGCCACGGAGCTGCGAGCGCACTCCCACGTAGATCGCCACCGCGGCGATCGCCACCACGAGGGCCACCGCCAGGGCAGCGGCCGCCGCGATCCGCGCGCGCAGGCTCACGGCTCCCTCAGGGCGTAGCCCACGCCGCGAACCGTGTGGATCAGCGGACGGGCTCCCGCATCCTCGAGCTTGCGGCGGAGGTACCCGATGTACACGCGCAGCGAGTTCGAGGCGGGCCCGAAGTCGTACCCCCAGACGCGCTCGTAGATGACGGAGTGCGTGAGCACCCGCCGGGCGTTCGTGATCAGCAGCTCGAGCAGCTGGTACTCCGTACGCGTTAGCTCCACGAACGTCTCCCCCACGCTCACCCCGTGCCGGTCGCTGTCGAGGCGGAGCTCCTCGAACGAGAGGTCGCCTGACGCGTCGCCGTTGAGCGACGACCGCCGCAGGAGCGCGCGCAGCCGCGCCTGGAGCTCGCCGACGTCGAACGGCTTCACGAGGTAGTCGTCGGCGCCCGCGTCGAGGCCGTCGATGCGGTCCTCCACGGCGTCACGCGCGGTGAGCATCAGGACCGGCACCCGCTCGCCGGCGGCGCGCAGACGGCGACAGACCTCCAGGCCGTCGACGTCCGGCAGCCCGATGTCGAGCACCACGGCGTCCGGCGGCTGAGCGGCGATCTCGGCCAGCGCGCCCTCGCCGTCCTCGACCTGAGCCGTGTCGTAGCCGGCGAGCGCGAGCGCGCGGCGGAGCGCGTCGCGCAGCGCGCGGTCGTCGTCGACGATCAGGACCCTCACGGGGACCATTCTGGCTGGCCCCGGCACACTCTTCCGCAATTCCTACACCGCGCTTACGTTCGTCCTACACAGGCCCGCAAGTCTCGCCGCATGCAACGGAACAGACGGACCTCCATCATCGTCGTGGGCGGCGCGCTGGCGATCGCCTCCATCGGCTACGGCCTCGGCACTCAGGCGGACGACGGCACCGCTGTCGCGGGCAGCGGCAGCGACCGCAGCGCCGCGCGCGGCCTCGCCCTCGAGCACGGTCCACCGCCCGGCTTCGGCGACCTCGCCGACTCGCTCGGCGTGGAGACCGGCCAGCTCGAGGACGCGCTCGGCGACTTCCACGAGGAGGAGCACGCGGAACGGCTTGACCAGCTGGCGGCGGCGCTCGCGAAGGCCCTCGACGTGCCCTTGGACAAGGTGAAGACGGCTCTCGAGCAGACCCACGACAGGCTCGAACGGCGCTTCGAAGCGCGCGGCGAGCGCGGCGACGACGGTCCGCGCCGCCGCGTCATGGTCCGCCATGCGCTGCCACTGCGGCAGCTCGCCGCGGCGCTCGGCGTGACGCCCGCGGAGCTGCGCAAGGCGTTCGGGGAAATCCGGCCCGACCGGCCCAAGCTGGAGACCGAGTGGGAGCAGCATCAGCAGGAGCTCGCCGAGTTCCTCGCGGAGCGCTTCGACCTCGGCGTGGAGAAGGTAACGGACGCACTCGCGGACCTTCCCCGGCCGGCCCCGCCCCCGCACGACGGCCGACCCGGGCCCGGTGGGCCCGGAGCCTTCGGCCCGGCGCACTAGCGGGTTCCCGCACGAGGGCCCCGGGCGCCTGACGGCCCGGGGCCCTCGCTTGCGTATGGTCCGGGCATCGCGGAATACCGGACGATTCCCGACCTCTTCGAGGACGCCGTCGCCGCCGTCCCGGACAAGACCTGGCTGCTGTTCGAGGAGGACGCCTACACCTACGCGGAGGCGCACGGCCGTATCGCCGCAGCGGCGGCGGGCCTGCGCCGGCACGGCCTGGAGAAGGGCGACATCGTCCTCGCCACGGCCCGCAACGACCCGCGCTACGTGTTCCTCTGGCTCGCCACCGCCTACAGCGGCGTGATCTACCTCGGCGTGGACCCTCGCCAGACGGAAACGGAGCTGGATGGTCTCGTACGGCAGACCGAGCCGGCGCTCGTGGTGACCGATGCGAACCTCGACGAGCTGTTCGCCGAGGAGGGCGGCCTCGACGGCTCCGGCCCGGCGACGCACGACGACCCGGCGGTACTCATCCCGACCTCCGGCACGACGGGCCGCTCGAAGCTCGTGACGCAGACCCACCGCGCCTACGCGATGGCCGGCGAGGGCTTTCCGTGGTGGATCGGGCTCAGCGAGGACGACCGGCTGATGACCTCGCTGCCGCTCTTCCACATCAACGCGCCTGCGTACTCGGTTCTCGGCTCGGTCACCGCGCGGGCCAGCCTTGCGCTTCTGCCGCGCTTCTCGGCGAGCGGCTTCCTCGACTCCGCACGCCGCCATCGCGCCACGCAGTTCAACGCCATCGGGGCGATGCTCGAGATCCTCATGCGCCAGCCGGAGCGGCCCGACGACGCGGACACGCCGCTGCGCCTCGCGTACGCCGGTCCGACTCCACCCGAGGAACGACACCTCGAGTTCGAGCGGCGCTTCGGCCTGGAGCTCACCTCCGGGTACGCGATGTCGGAGACGACCTACGGGACGGTCTGGGCGCACGGCACCCGGCCCTACGGCACGCTCGGCTCGCCGCGGCAGCACCCGCGGCTCGGGGTGGTCAACGAGGCCCGCGTGAACGCCGACGGCGAGCTCGAGCTCCGCAACCCTGCGGTGATGAAGGGCTACCGGGGGATGCCGGAGGAGACCGATCGGGTGCTGGCCCCGGACGGTTGGCTCAAGACGGGCGACCTCGTGACTGAGAACGAGGACGGCACCTACACCTTCGTCGGGCGCAAGAAGGAGGTGATCCGGCGGCGCGGCGAGAACGTCGCGCCGGCCGAGATCGAGGAAGCGCTCGCCTCGCATCCGGACGTTGTCGAGGTGGCGGTGGTCGGCGTGCCGTCCGAGCTCTCCGAGGAGGACATAAAGGCCTTCGTCGTGATGCGCGACGGCGCGGACGCCGACTTCGACGAGCTGCGCGACTGGGCGGCGCAAAGCCTCACCCCGTTCAAGGTCCCAAGCCAGTACGAGGCGCTGGAAGAGCTCCCGCACACGGCCACGGGCCGGATCGCGAAGCATAGGCTCCCCACATGAGCGAGTTCCGCACCTCCGTCGGCACCTCGGACGCCGACAGCATCACTGTCATGGGCCGCGATGTCGCAAGCGAGCTCATGGGAAACGTCACCCTCACCGAGCTGGCCTTCCTGGTCGTGCAGCGGCGCATGCCGTCCTCCGCCGAAACCCGGCTGCTCGACGCCGTCCTCATCTCGCTCGCAGATCATGGCCTGACGCCGATCGCGCTTGCCGCGCGACTCACCCACACGGGCGCACCGGAATCGCTGCAGGG
>DASQTS010000046.1:0-6189 GCA_035641775.1 Thermoleophilaceae bacterium | reverse complement strand
CCGGGCGAGGCGTGGCGGCACATGGCCGCCATGGCCGGGCACTGGGAGCTGAAGGGGTTCGGCAACTGGGTGCTCGAGGAGCTCTCGACCGGGGACGTCGTGGGCCGCGCGGGCCCGTATGAGCCGGCCGGGTGGCCCGGCCTCGAGATCGGCTGGACCGTGGGCCGGGATCACTGGGGGAAGGGCTACGCGCCGGAGGCCGCGCGCGAATCGGCGCGCTGGGTGCACGAGGTGCTCGGCGCGGATCACTTCATCAGCGTGATCGACCCGGCCAACGCGCGCTCGATCCGGGTGGCGGAGAAGCTGGGCGAGAAGCTCGAGGGGGAGTTCAGCTACGCGGGCCTCGACCTGCTCGTGTACGGCGCCGACCTGCCGCTCGGCGGTTCGCGCGGGTAACGGGCGGGTACACCGGCGCCATGAGGATGAACGACGAGGACCGCGAGCGGACCAGCATGGACGCTGAGCCGGACACGCCCGAGGACCCGCTGCTCCGGCGCGAGGAGGAGGCCGCGAGGCGCGAGGCCGGGCACATCGGCGGCGACCCGCCCGAGTACGAGAACGAGGAGGGCGACCCGGCGAGCGAGGAGGACCGCGCCGTGCTCGAGGGCGGCGAAGGGGTCGAGGAGGGCTTCGAGGTGGCCGAGGGCGACCTGCGCGACGCGGCCAGCCACGGCGACAACCGCTACGACCCGGCCGACCACGACTTCGGCGACGAGGAGAGCGCGGGCGAAGGCGATGCCATCAGCGGCGAGCCGGACGAGATCGACGTGACGGAGACGGTCCGCGACCCCGAGGCCGGTCCCGGCGAGGACCCGGGCGAGGGCCCGGGGATCTCACACGACCGGTAGCGAGTCGTTACACGGTTCACGCTCCCGTCACCGGAGCGGCGATGTGGCGCACCGATTGGGGGCTATACGCCCAATCGATGCGCCAGTCGAGTGGGGCTAGCGCTCGAACAGGGTCGACAGCACCACCTCGGTGACCGTCCGGCTGATCCCGTCGGTCGCGCGGATGCGTTCCAGGCACAGCTCCAGGTCCTGGGTGTCCTCCGCCATCACGTGCAGGAGGGCGCTCGCCTCGCCGGCCACGGTGTGGGCCGACTTCACGCCGGGCTCGCCCTCCACCGCTCGCTTGATCGAGTCGGCCGGCATCCGGCCCTCGCAGTAGAGGTCCACGAACGCCTCCGCGTGCCAGCCGAACGCGGCCGGATCGACGATCGCGGTGTACCCGCGGACCACGCCGTCGGCCTCCAGGCGGTCCACGCGCCGCTTCACCGCGGGCGCGCTCAGGTTCACGTCTTCGCCGATGTCCTTGAACGAGCGGCGGGCGTTCTCGCGCAAGAGCGCAACGATTCGCTTGTCGATCGCGTCCATTCGGCACTGAATACTGCCATGGACGCAACAAACCTGCATTGATTGCTGCCCCTGACCAGGGAATCATTACTTCATGGCTACAGAAGAGCTTCTCGGGACGGCGCCGGCACCGGCGGAGACGACGGACGACCGCATGCCCGTCCACGGCATCGACCACGTGGAGCTCTACGTGGGAAACGCGGCCCAGGCGGCGTACTACTTCGTCAACGCCTTCGGCTTCACGGAGACCGCGTACAGCGGCCTCGAGACGGGTCGGCGCGACCGCGTCTCGCACGTCCTGGAGCAGGGTCGCATCCGGCTGGTGCTCACGGGCACGCTCATGGGCGGTGACGAGATCGCCGCGCATCACGCCCACCACGGCGACGGCGTCCACAAGATCGCGTTGAGTGTCCCGGACGCCGCATACGCCTACAAGCACGCCGTGGACCACGGCGCCCGCGGCCTCATGACGCCCCACTGGGTCGAGGACGAGCACGGCCGCGTGCAGCTCTCCTCGGTGGCGACCTACGGCGACACCCATCACCTGTTCGTCCAGCGCGACGGCTACGAGGGCGCCTTCCTACCCGGCTACGAACGCCGTGCCGAGGCGCCGAAGAATCCCGACGACCTCCGCCTGATGGCGATCGACCACATCGTCGGCAACGTCGAGCTCGGGCACATGGAGGAGTGGGTGCACTACTACGAACGCGTCTTCGGCATGACGGAGATGATCCACTTCTCCGACGAGGCGATCTCCACCGAGTACTCGGCGCTCATGTCCAAGGTGGTCACCGACGGCTCCGGCCGGCTCAAGTTCCCGATCAACGAGCCCGCCGAGGGCAAGCGCAAGTCCCAGATCGAGGAGTACATCGAGTACTACCGCGGGGCGGGCGCGCAGCACATGGCGATGGCCACGCGCGACATCGTGGGCTGCGTCGCGGACCTCAAGGCGCGCGGCGTGGAGTTCCTCGCAATCCCGGATGAGTACTACGACGAGGTGCCCGAGCGGATCGGCGAGATCGAGGAGGACCTCGCCGATCTCAGGAAGCTCGGCATCCTCGTGGACCGGGACGACGAGGGGTACCTGCTCCAGATCTTCACCAAGCCGCTCGGCGACAGGCCTACGATCTTCTTCGAGATCATCGAGCGCCATGGCTCGCGCGGCTTCGGCGAGGGCAACTTCAAGGCCCTCTTCCAGGCGATCGAGCGCGAGCAGGAGCGGAGAGGAAACCTCTAGGCATGCGTTACGCCAGCCTCGGCAGCATCCCCCCCAAGCGACACGTCCAGGTCCGGTCAAACGGGAGCAGCTCGCCCCTCCTCGTAGAGGAGGTGATGGGCTACGAGGGGTTCTCGGGGAACGAGTCGATCCTGCTGCACCTCCAGTCGCCCTGCCGGCTCGATGAGGTCGGCGAGTTCCGGAGGATCGAGCGCGAGGAGTGGGTCCCCGACGCTCACGTCCATCGCCTGGCGGACGGGAACGAGGTCGGGGGAGGGGGCGACCCCGTCTCCAGCCGCCGGCTGCTCATGTGGAACAACGACATCGAGGTGTCGATCGCGAAGCCGGCCGAGCCGCTCGACGGGTTCTACCGGAGCGGCGAGGGCGACGAGGTGCTCTACGTGCACAGAGGCAGCGGCGTGCTGCGCACCGTCTTCGGCCGTGTCCCGTTCCGCGAGCGCGACTACGTCGTGATCCCGCGCGGCACGACGCACACCTTCGAGCTCCCGGAGGGCGAGGAGCAGTTCTGGCTCTGTTTCCACACCCCGGGCGAGATCGAGACGCCGAACCGCTACCGCAACCGCTACGGGCAGCTGCTCGAGCACTCGCCGTTCTCGCAGCGCGACTTCCACCCGCCCGAGGAGCTGGAGACGCTCGACGAGACCGGCGAGTTCGAGGTGACCGTCCGGGTGCGCGACGGCTTCCAGACCTACCTGCTCGACCGCCACCCGTTCGACGTGGTCGGCTGGGACGGCTACGTCTGGCCTTACACGTTCAACGCGGACGACTTCGAGCCGCGCGCGGGCCGCTTCCACCTCCCGCCGCCCGCGCACCAGACGTTCCAGGGGCCGAATTTCGTGATCTGCACGTTCGCGCCGCGGATGCTCGACTGGGACCCGCAGGCCGTGACGCTGCCGTACCACCACTCGAACATCCAGTCCGAGGAGGTCATGTTCTACGACGCCGGCAACTACGAGGCGCGCAAGGGCGTGGACATCGGCTTCATTACCCTCCACCCCTCCGGCCTCCCGCACGGGCCGCAGCCGGGCGCGGTGGAGAAGGCGCTCGGCAAGGCCTCCACGGACGAGCTGGCGATCATGTGGGACACGTTCCGGCCGCTCCGCCTGTCCACGCTCTGGGCAGAGGTGGACAGGCCGGAGTACGCCTACTCGTGGAACCCGGACAAGGCGGGGCCGGACGCCGCCGCGACGGTCACCGCACGCTAACGAACCCGGCACGGCAGGCCAGGCGCCGCGGGGGACGGGGGCGCGAGCCCCCGGCTGTCATCAGGTGTACATCCCGCCGAACTGACCGCCGGTCACGTTCAGCACCTGGCCGTGCACATAGTTCGACCACGGCGAGCAGAGGAAGAACACCGGGCCGGCTGCCTCCTCAGGTGACGCAGGGCGCCCGAGCGGGATGATCATCGCCGCCATCTGGCGCATCTGCTCGGGGATGCCGAGCTGGATCTCCTCACCGTCCTTCGTCATCACATTGCCGGACTCCTTGGCGGCGGTGAGGCGCGTCTCGACGAACCCGAAGGCCACGGCGTTCACGTTGATCTTGAACTGGCCCCACTCCTTCGCGAGCGTCTTCGTGAGGCCCACCACGGCCGCCTTGCCGGCGCTGTAGTTGACCTGCCCGGCGTTGCCCATCGTGCCGGAGATGGAGCTGATGTTCACGACCTTGCGGAAGACCTCCCGGCCCTCCTCCTTCTCCTGCTTCGCGGGGTCGCGCAGATGCGGGGCGGCGGCGCGGAGGACGCGGAACGGCACCACCGTGTGGATGTCGAGCATGGCCTGGAACTGGTCGTCGGTCATCTTGTGAGCGACGCCGTCGCGTGTGTAGCCCGCGTTGTTCACGATGATGTCGATCTGGCCGAACTCGTCGACGGCCTTCTGGATCAGCTCGTCCGGGACGCCCTCCTTGGTGAGGTCGCCGCCGAAGACGGTGGTCTCGCCGCTGATCTCCGAGGCGGCCTGCTCGGCAACGTCGGCGTCGAGGTCGTTGATGAGCACCCGCGCGCCCTGCTCGGCGAGCAGCTCGGCGGTCGCGCGGCCGATGCCGCGGGCGGAACCGGTGACGATCGCCGCCTTTCCATCCAGGACTCCCATTGATTCTCCTTAGCTGGTGAGCGCCGGGCATCATAGGTGCATGACGCTCCACGCAATCCGCTACGGGATTCCGCTCGTCCTGTTCATAGCGGGCGTCGTGGTGGGCGCGGTCACGGACAGCCTCGCGGCCGCCGCGCTCTTCTTCAGCGCGGCGACGGCCGTCCTCCTGCTGAACGTGCTCCACCGGATGGGCGTGGAGGGCGACAAGGACCGAGACAGGGAGGACAAGGCCCGCGCCTACTTCGACGAGCACGGGCGCTGGCCGGACTAGAGCCCTAGCTGCTTCGCCAGGATCTCCTTCATCACCTCGTCGGTGCCGCCGCCGATGGGGCCCAGGCGGGTGTCGCGCATCACGCGCCCGATCACGGGATCTCCCTGCATCACTCGCCACGCCATCTCCGCGACCTCGAAGGCGAAGCGCTGTGACAGGAGCTTCGCCTCCGTTACCTCGCGTATGGCGTTCCCGTCCTCGGCGAACAGTCGGAGGGCGTGATAGGTCAGACAGCGACCGGCCTCCCCCTTCACCGCCATCTCGGCAACGAGGTGCCTCCACGCGGGGCCGGGTTCCGAGTCGACGACCTTCTCGAGCACCGCCGCCATCGACGCCACCGCGCCGAGCGCCATCAGGAGCCGCTCCCACTGGAAGTTGGCCATGATCAGCCCGAAGCCCTTGTTCTCCTCGCCGAGCAGGTTCTCGTCCGGCACGAACACGTCGCTGAACGCGAGCTCGCCCGTGTCGGAGGCGTGCCAGCCGAGCTTCTCGAGCTTCTTCGACGGCTCGAAGCCCTCCATCTCGCGCTCGAGGATCAGGAAGGAGAGGCCCTGGTGCCCGCCCTCCTCGGTCGTCTTGACGGCGGTCACGACGAAGTCCGCTCGCACGCCGTTGGTGATGAACGTCTTCGAGCCGTTCACGACGTAGCCGCCGTCGACCTTCCGCGCGAACGTGCGTATCCCGGCGACGTCGGAGCCGGCGCCCGGCTCGGTGATGCCGAGCGCGGCGATCCTCTCGCCGCGGATGGCCGGCGCGAGGAATCGCTGCTTCTGATCCTCGGTGCCGAACTTCCACACCGGCGGCGTGGCGATGCCCACGTGCGCGCCGATCCCGGCGGCGAGCCCGCCCGATCCGCAGCGGCCGAGCTCCTCGCTCAGGATCGCGTCCTCGACGTAGCCGGCGCCGCGCCCGCCGTACTCCGCCGGGTACTTGATGCCGAGCAGCCCGAGCTCGCCCATGCGTTGGAAGACCTCGTTCGGGAACCACCGCTCCGCCTCCCACTCGTCGGCATGCGGGCGAAGCTCCTCGGCGACGAAGCGGCGGATCTCGGCTCTGAGCTTCTCGTGGCTCTCGTCGAACGGAGGAACCGGAGCTTTCAAAGCCGCTTCTTGAGCATCCCGAACAGGCCGCGGGCGACCTTCCGTTGCAGCGCCTTGCCCTCGCGTGACCCCAGGAAGTCGCCGACCTGGTCCAGGCCGCCGGGGGGCGGGGCGGGGGCTTCCCTGCGGCCGCGCT
>DASQTS010000045.1:0-2939 GCA_035641775.1 Thermoleophilaceae bacterium | reverse complement strand
GACGGCCAGGATCTGCGCCCGCTTCCGCTGCGCGAGCGCAAGGCCCGGCTGCGGAAGGCGTTCGACTTTGCCGACCCCGTCCACTTCAACCCGCACCGCAACGGGGAGCACGGCGAGGAGCTGTACCGCGACGCGTGCCGGAAGGGGCTCGAGGGCGTAATCGCGAAGCTGGCCGACAGCCCCTACCGCGGCGGGCGCTCGCGCGACTGGCTGAAGCTGAAGTGCCACGCGGAGCAGGAGCTCGTGGTGGGCGGGTTCACAGCGCCGAAGGGCTTGCGCACCGAGTTCGGCGCGCTGCTCGTGGGCTACTACGACGACGGCGTGCTGCGCTACGCGGGCAAGGTCGGGACCGGGTTCGACCAGCACACGCTGCGCGAGCTCGGCGCGAGGCTCCGCGAGCTCGAGCAGGACCAGTCGCCGTTCGAGCTGTTCAAGCCGATCCCGCCCGGGACGCGCTGGGCGCGACCCGAGCTGGTGGCGCAGGTGGGCTTCGCCGAGTGGACACGGGACGGCCGCCTCCGTCACCCTCGTTACATCGGATTGCGGGAGGACAAGCCGGCGAGCGAGGTCGTGCGCGAGGTGCCGTCGTGAGAGACGTGCAGATCACGCACCCCGACAAGCTGCTCTTCCCGGACGACGGCATCACGAAGGGCGACCTCGCCGCGTACTACGAGCGAGTGGCGGAGTGGATGCTGCCACACGTTCGCGGACGCCCGGTGAGCATGCAGCGCTTCCCCGGCGGCATCGACGGCAAGGGTTTCTTCCACAAGGACATCCCGGACTACTTCCCGGCCTGGATTCGCCGCGTGGAGGTGCCCAAGTCGGGCGGGAGCGTGACTCACGTGGTCACGCGCGACGTGGACACGCTCGTCTACCTCGTCGGCCAGAACACGATCACGCCACACGTGTGGCTTTCGCGCGCCGACCGGCCGTGGCAGCCGGACCGGATGGTCATCGACTTCGATCCGCCGCCGGGCGGCGACTTCGCGACCGTACGGCGCGCCGCGCTCCACGCGGGCGAGCTCCTCAGCGAGCTGGGCTTCACCCCTTTTGCGCAGGTGACCGGCTCGAAGGGCATTCACGTGTGGACGCCGCTTCGTCGCCGCGCGCGACACGACGAAGTGCGCGCGTTCGCGGGGCAGATCGGCGCCGTGCTGGCCGCCCGCCACCCGGACGAGCTCACGACGGAATGGCGAAAGGAGAAGCGCGACGGACGCATCCTCGTCGACATGGCGCGCAACACCTACGCGCAGACCGCGATCCCGCCGTACGCCGTCCGGCCGCGCCCCGGCGCGCCCGTGGCCACGCCGATCGAATGGGACGAGCTGTCGGACTCGAGGCTGCGCCCCGACCGCTGGAACGTGGGGAACGTGCTCCGCCGCCTCCGCGCGAAGGGCGACCCGTGGGCCGACATCGCCTCCTACGCGCGCGGCATCTCACGGGCGAGGCGGCGAATCGAGCGGCTGCCGGCCGGCTAGTGGATCGCGGTCGTGGCCTGCGCGGAGCCGCTCAGCTCGAAGAGCCAGAAGTCCTGGCCCATCACCGGGACCGACACGTTGTAGACCGGCACGCCGTCGAGGTCGCCCTCGAGGCGCCCGGCGTGCGCGTGCCCGTGCAGCACGAGGTCGGGCCGGTGCTCCAGGACCGGCGCGGCCAGCCGGTCGCTGCCGAGGAACGTCCAGATCTCGCGCGGCTCGCCCTCGAGCGTGTCGGCGATCGGCGCGTAGTGGAGCAGCGCGATGCGGAACGGGCACAGCGCGATCTCATTCAGCCCCTTTGACAGCGCCTCCACCTCCGCCGTGGTCTCCGCGTAGATCCCGCGCAGCGACGGCTCGCCGAAGTCGGGTAGTCCGAGCCCCTTGAAGCCGCCCACGAATCCCCGGGTGCCGGCCACACCGATCTGGCAGCCCGGGCCGCCGACGGTGGTGTGCGAGCGCTCCAGCACCTCGATCCCGGCGTTCCGGAGCACCTCGACCAGCTCGTCGGCTCGGTTTGCGTGGAGGTCGTGGTTCCCCAGCACGGCCACGACCGGCGTATCCATCCCGCGGCACGCCTCCGCGAGGATCTCAGCCTGCTCGGGCTCGCCGTGCGTGGTGAGGTCCCCCGCGAGCAACACGACGTCGGTCTCGCCATCGATCGCGTCGAACGCGGTGAGGATCGCGTCGCGGTTCTCCGGCGCACAGTGGACGTCGCCGGCGGCGGCCACCCGCACGCGCGCGTCTCCGCGCAGGTTTGCGGCCAGAACGGTGGTCGGCGCCTTCACGACCCCTGCTTACCCCTGCCGCCAGACGGGTACACGAAGCGGGTGTCGTCGCCGGACGTCGAACATCCGCGACCCGCGATCGAGTCCTCGCTGAAGAAGGCAGTCGCCGCGCTGCGCGAGGCCGACGTGCCGTTCCTGCTCGCCGGCAGCCTGGCGGTATGGGCGCGCGGGGGCCCCGAGGTGCGCCACGACCTCGACTTCGTCATCAAGCCGGAGGATGCCGACCGCGCGCTCGCGGTGCTGGAGGACGCCGGGATGCAGCCCGAGAAGCCGCCTGAGGAATGGCTGCACAAGGCATGGGACGGCGACGTGCTCATCGACCTTATCTTCGCGCCCCGCGGCCTCGAGGTCACCGACGAGGTGATCGAGCGGGGCGAGCTGCTGCACGTGGTGGGCATCACGATCCCGGTGATGGCGATCGAGGACGTGCTCGCCACGAAGCTGATGGCGCTGCACGAGCACGAGCTGGACTACACGTCGGTGCTGCGGATCGGGCGCGCCGTGCGCGAGCAGATCGACTGGCACTCGCTGAGGACGCGCACGCGCAGCTCGCCCTACGCCACGGCCTTCTTCGTGCTGTGCGAGGAGCTCGGCATCGTGCCGATGGACGCGCACGCGGTTCGCGGCGCCGAGGTTCGCTTGCTCACGCCCCGGGGAGAGGGCTGACGCATGAGCA
>DASQTS010000044.1:0-8436 GCA_035641775.1 Thermoleophilaceae bacterium | reverse complement strand
CGAAGGGGCTGGCGCGGATCGAGTGGGCGGAGGGCCAGATGCCGGTCCTCCGCTCGATCCGCGAGCGGTTCAGGCAGGAGCAGCCGCTCGACGGCGCGAAGGTCGCCGCCTGCCTGCACGTGACGGCGGAGACGGCGAACCTGATGCAGGCGCTCACCGCCGGCGGCGCCGAGGTGGCGCTCTGTTCGGCCAACCCGCTCACCACCCAGGACGAGGTGGCGGCGGCGCTGGTGGACCTCGGGATGCCGGTTCTGGCGCTCCGCGGCGAGGACGCCGAGTCCTACGCCCGGCACGTTCATGCGCTCGCCGACTGGCACCCGGACATCACCCTCGATGACGGTGCGGACCTGCTCATGCTGCTCCACGAGCGCGGCCAGGCCGTGAGCGGCGGCGCCGAGGAGACCACCACCGGGACGCTCCGCCTGCGGCGGCTCGAGGCCGAGGGGCGCCTGGCCTGCCCCGTGGTCGCGGTGAACGAGTCGCGCACCGAGCGAACCTTCAACGACCGCTACGGCACCGGGCAGTCCGCGCTCGACGGGATCCTGCGCGCGACCAACCTGCTGCTCGCCGGGCGCACGCTCGTCCTGTTCGGCTACGGCGCCACGGGTAAGGGCATCGCGCAGCGTGCGCGCGGCGCGGGCGCCACGGTGATCGTCTGCGAGGTCGATCCGCTGCGCGCGCTCGAGGCGCGCATGGACGCGTTCGAGGTGATGCCGGGGCTCGAGGCGGCGGAGCGCGGCGACCTGTTCGTGACCGTGACCGGCTCGCGCGGGGTGATCCGCGAGGAGCACCTCGAGCGCATGCGCGACGGGGCCGTGCTCGCTAACGCAGGCCATTTCGACGTGGAGGTGGACCTCGACGCGCTGCGCAAGCTCTCCGGCGGCCGCATCCGCCAGGTGCTGCCGCTCGTGGAGGAATACGATCTCGGTAACAGGCGAGTGCACCTATTGGCCAGCGGCCGGGTCGTGAACCTCGCAGCGGGCGAGGGCCACCCGGCCGCGGTCATGGACATGAGCTTCGCCAACCTCGCGCTTGCGGTGGAGCACCTCAAGCTGAACGGCGCGGAGCTGGAGAACCGCGTCCTCCCGGTGCCCCAGGAGCTCGACGAGGAGATCGCGCGGCTGAAGCTGGAGTCGCTGGGCGTGGCGATCGATGCGCTGACGCCCGACCAGCGCGATTATCTGAGCTCGTGGGCAACGTCGACCTCGTCCTGACCATCTACGACCGCGTCGCGCGCGGCGAGACGGTACGCGAGCTGTTCCACGACGACGTGGAGTGGTCTATGCCGCACCCGGGCGGCGAGGCGCACGGGCTGGCCGAGGTGGGCGCCTTCTGGCGCGATTACGAGGCCATCTGGACCGAGCGCGTGCTCGAGGTCGAGGAGGTGCGCCCGCTGGACGACGAGCGCGTGCTCGTCTTCTTCAGGGAGACCGCGGTGGGGCGCGCGAGCGGAATCGAGACGGGCGCCAGCCCGGCCGCCATCTGGACGCTGCGCGACGGCAAGGTAGCGCGCTTCCAGGCCTGGATCGAGCGCACGGACGCCCTCCGCGTCGCCGGGCTCGAGTCCTGAAAGGCCAACGACGGCCCGAGGGGAGGGCCGCCGTCGGCGGGTTGGAGCTGAGGTGCGGCCGTCGGCCGCGTGTGCGAGGGCTAGGCCGCGCGGGGGAGCAGACGCGCGAGCGCGCCGCTGTGCGAGCGCTCGTGCCCGGCCAGCCCGGCACGGAAGCGCAGCAGCTCGACGAGGTCGCCGCTGGGGCGGAACGGGTCGGCCACGGCGGCGCCGGTGTCGATCGAGACGGCGGCCCACAGCTCGCTGCCCATCTCGGCGAGCAGGAGGTCCCCGGTGGGCGGGAAGGCGCTGTCGAGCGCGGAGAGTCGCTTGAGAGCGAAGGCGTCGGCAGCAGTAGCGCGGCGAATCGTGAGGGCGGTGTTGGTCATCTCAGCTCCTTGAGTTGAAGGTTTGATCTATCTCTAATTGTCGGCGAGTACGCCCATAAGTTCAAATTCAGACTTCTGTGGGCTTCGATAAGCTTGCGTTATGTTCGACGTCAAGCAGTTGAAGGTGCTCAAATCGGTGGCCGAGCACGGCTCGTTCTCCGCCGCCGCGGACGCGCTCGCCTACACGCAGCCGGCGATCTCCCAGCAGGTGGCCGCGCTCGAGAAGCGCGCCGGTACCACGCTCGTCGACCGCGGCAGCCGCGGCGTCCGGCTCACCGACGCCGGGCGGGCGCTTGTCGAGCACGCCGAGGTCGTAATCGCGCGGCTGGCCGCCGCCGAGGCGGAGCTGGAGGCGATCGCCGGGATCCGCGGCGGCCGCGTGCGGCTCTCGTCCTTCCCCACGGCGGGCGCCTCGCTGCTCCCGCCCGCGGTCGCGGAGTTCACCCGCCGCCACCCGGACGTCGAGCTGACCTTCGTCGAGCGAGAGCCCGAGGACGCGGTTCAGATGCTGCGCGCCGCGGAGCTCGAGATCGCCATCGTCTTCGAGTACGACGATCTCAAGCAGCCCGAGTTCGAACGGCTGTACGAGGGCATCGAGCTCCACCACCTGGCGGACGACCCGATGTACCTCGCACTCCCGCGCGACCATCCGCTCGCGGGCCGCGCGCGCGTGCGCCTGAAGGACGTGGCGGATGAGACGTGGGTCCAGGAGAGCGGCGCGCACAGCTGGTGCGGCGGTTTCCACGAGGCGGCTTGCGCGGCCGCCGGATTCGAGCCGAAGGTCGGCTTCCAGTCCGACGACTACAACGTCGTGCAGGGGCTGATCGCGGCCGGGGTGGGCATCTCGCTGCTGCCCGGCCTGGCGCTCACGAACGTGCGCGAGGACATCGTGGTCCGCTCGCTCGGCCGCGCGGCGCCCGCGCGGAAGATCGCGGCCGCCACGCTCGCCGGGCGCTACCGCTCGCCGGCCACCGAGGCGATGCTCGAGATCCTCTCCGAGGCGGCCGCCCGCTACGAGCTGCCCTCGGGCGCGGCGGTCGCGGCCTAGGCTCGCCAGGTCTCGCCGCGGGTGGCGGATGGCAAGCCGAGACCAGCGGATCGTGCCCCAGCCGGATCGTCAGCCGGCGGGGTCGCGCGGCGCGTAGCGCCGGTGCAGCATCAGGGCGTTGCCGTCGGGATCGCTGAAGATCGCCATGTGGCAGACGCCCGTGTCGAGGATGTCGCCGTGGAAGCTGACTCCCCGTGCCTCCAGCGCCTTGCGGGCCGCGGCGACGTCCTCGACGTGCAGCGCGAGGTGGTTCGCGTTGGCCTTGAACTCGCCGATACCCATCTTCTCCGGGTTCACGACGCTTAGCGTCACGGTCCCGGTCTCGAACTCCGCGAAGTTGCGCTCGGGCTTGTAGACGGAGCGGTCCAGGCCGAGCGTCTCGCCGTAGAACGCGACCGCGCGCTCGAGGTCCTGGGTGGGCACGGAGACAAAGTCGACGCCTGTGACGCTCATGAGGGGCGAAATCCCGAACAGACCACTCGCATCCAACATATGCGGCCCTCGCGCTCCTCGAGGTAGGCCTGCTGCTCGACGAGGAAGTCGCCGTCCGGATTGGTGACGCTGAACCGGTAGCCCACCCGCTCGCGGTCCGACACGACGTCGCTCTCGATGCTCTCCACGCCGACGATCTCGTCCTTGTCGGCGAACCACTCGTCGAGGAGGAGCGACGTCAGCTCGTCGGGATCGCTCGCCTCCCAGGCCCGGCTGGGCGTCAGCCCGCGAAAGTCGATCGCGGGGTGCACCAGCTCGCGCAGCCGGCCCGGGTCCTTCGCGGCCAGCGCACGGGCGAAGTCACTGCCGAGACTCGCTTCCATGCTCGGATCGTAGCTCTGCCACCCGCCGCTTCAGCATCCGCCGCTCGGGCTCCGCCGTGACCAGCTCGATGGCGCGCTCGAACGCACCGAGCGCCTCCTCGGCGCGGCCGAGCCGGCGGAGCAGTTCCCCTCTCACCGAATGCATGTACGGATACGAATCCAGCTTCAGCGTCCCGACCAGCGCCAGCGCCGCCTCAGCATCACCCGCTTCCGCAATCGCCGCGGCTTCGTTCAGCGCCACCACCGGCGAGCCCGTCAGGCGAGAGAGCGCACCGTAGAGCGCGGCGATCTGCGGCCAGTCCGGCGTGTCGTCGGCATGGAGCGCCGCGATCGCGGCCTGCATGACGTATGCACCCTTCCCGCCGAGCGCCAGCGCCCGGTCGAGTGCCTGCTGCCCGGCACTCATCTGCTCTGTGTCCCAGAGCTCCCGGTCCTGGTCCTTCAGCAGGACGAGCTCGCCGTACGCGAAGCGGGCCTCGCGGCGGGCGTCGTTCAGGAGCATGAGCGCGAGCAGGCCGTGCACCTCGGGCTCGTCCGGCATCAGCTCCGTCAGCGCGCGGCCGAGCCTGATCGCCTCACTCGCGAGGTCCCCGCGGCCGCCGTAGCCCTCGTTGAAGATCAGGTAGACGACCGCGAGCACCGCCGCGAGGCGGTCGGGCAGGAGGTGGGGCGGCGGCACGCGGAACGGGATGCCGGCGGCGCGGATCTTGTGCTTCGCGCGGACGAGCCGCTTCGCCATCGTCGGCTCCGGGACGAGGAAGGCGCGGGCGATCTCGTCAGTCCTCAGTCCGCCCAGCGTGCGGAGGGTCAGCGCCACCTGGGTGTCGAGCGCGAGCGCGGGGTGGCAGCAGGTGAAGATCAGCTCGAGGCGCTCGTCGGGGATGGTGCTGTCGTCCATGTCCTTCTCCGTGGCGGCCTCCGGGTCCTCGAGCAGGCGCGCCTTCGCCGCGAGCGTGCGGTCGCGCCGGATACGGTCGATGGCGCGGTTGCGCGCCGTTGCCACCAGCCAGCCGCGCGGGTTCTCCGGCGCACCCTGCTGCGGCCAGCGCGCGGCCGCGATCGCGAAGGCCTCCTGCGCGGCCTCCTCGGCGAGTTCGAAGTCGCCGAGGAGGCCGATGAGGGTCGCGAGCACGCGCCCCCACTCGTCGCGGAAGGCCTGGTCGAGGGTCGCTACCACTCTGCGATCGGGCGCACCTCGATCGCGCCGCCCAGGCGGGCCGCCGGGATTCGCGCCGCAAGCTCGATCGCCGCGTCGAGGTCGTCGGCCTCGAAGATGAGGTAGCCGCCGATGGCCTCCTTCACCGCGACGAAGGGCCCGTCGGTGGTAAGGGTCTCGCCGTTCTCGACGCGCACGGTCGTGGCGGTCTCCGGGTCCTGGAGCTGGAGCCCGGAGATGACGCCCGGGGTCTCGTTGATCGCATGGTAATCGCGATAGACGGCGTTCTGCTCGTCCTCTGAGAGCTTGGCCCACGCCTCGGGGTCGCGAGAGGTCGGCACGTCGGCCTGATGAATCAGCAGCATGTACTTCATGGGGGCTCCTCCTTTTGAATGGTTGCGTATGGGACGAACGGCGGGGGAGGAAATGGACACGGTCACGCAATCCGTCGATCTGCCGCGCGGCGAGCTGCGCATCGAGCAGCCGGCCGAGGCCGCCGAGCTGCCGGATTCCGGGGGCGTCGAGTGGGCGCCGCTCGTGCCGTACTGGGCCGTGCTCTGGCGGAGTGGCGTGGCGCTGGCGCGAGAGCTCGACTCGATGGAGCTCAGCGGCCGGCGCGTGGTGGAGCTGGGCTGCGGCCTGGCGGTGCCGAGCATCGCGGCCGCGCGTGCCGGCGCCGAGGTGCTCGCGACGGACGCCGACGAGGAGGCACTGGAGTTCGCCGAGCGCAACGCGGGCGCGAACGGCGTGCAGCTCGAGACCGCCCGCGTCGACTGGTCCGCCGCGGACGAGCTCGTCGCGCGCGGCCCGTTCGATCTCACGATCGCCGCCGACGTGCTCTACGAGCGCCAGGCCGTCGCGCAGCTACTCGACCTCCTGCCTCGGCTCGCGCCACAAGCCTGGGTCGCGGACCCAGGCCGCCCAGCGGCCGAGGCGTTCATGGAGGAGGCGAAGAGCCGCGGCCGGCTCGCCGAGATGCGCGTGCGGGGAGTGGTGAGGCTCTACGGGCTGAGTAGCGTTCGCCCGCATGGACCACCTGGCGATCCCGGTTCGTGACCAGGACCGCTCCCGCCGCTTCTACGAGACCTACTTCGGGTTCGGCGCCCGGCCGGCGCGGCGCTACGACGATGGGGTCCTGATGCTCTACGACTCCGACGGATTCGCGCTCGCCCTCGGGCCGGCGGACAAGCCGCCCGAGGCGCCGGCCTGGATGCACTTCGGCATCGCCCTGCCCGACCGCGACGCCGTGCTCGCGCTGCGCGACCGCCTCGCCGCGGACGGAGTCCAGTTGGTCGAGGAGTGGGACGAGCCCGACTACGTCAGCGTCAAGTGCCGGGACCCCGACGGCTACATCGTCGAGGCGGCCTGGGAGCCGCGGGACTGAACGCCGGACCGCTCGCGCGGTCCGCGCCGTATTACGGGCATGCTCATCGTCGCGCTCGCCTTCGTCGCCCTGTTCGCCCTCCTGCCCGCCTCGGCCGCCGCCGATGGCCTGCCGGCGGTCGGGGTCGACGCGAACCCCGTGTCGAATCCGGGCGCGCAGGTGGAGTACCAGACGGAGAAGGCCGGAAGGTCGACGCGCGTGGTCGAGAGCGCGCGCTACGGCGGCGTGCTGCAGGAGCGGCTCGTGCGCGGCGTCTACGCGATCCCGGCGGTCGCCTACGACGGATCGCCGAGTGGGCTCTCCGCCGACGGCCGTACGCTGGTGCTCATCAACCCGCGTGTGCACTTCCCGCGCGAGCGGACCACCTTTGCCGTCCTCGACACGCGAACGCTCCGGGTCCGCCGGACGATCGCGCTCCGCGGCGACTTCTCCTTCGACGCGATCTCACCCAGCGGACGGGTGATGTACCTCATCGAGTACCTGGACCCGAGGGACTTCACCGAATACGCGGTGCGGGCGTACGACATGCGCACGCAGCGGCTGTACGAGCGGCCCGTTGTGGACCCGAACGAGGCCGGCGAGGACATGTACGGCATCCCGGTGAGCCGCGTGTCGAGCCGGGACGGCCGCTGGCACTACACCCTGTACGAGGCGCGCAAGCATCCCTTCGTGCACGCGCTGGACACGGTGGGGCGCACCGCTGTCTGCATCGACATCGAGGGCGGCGTGAAGAGCGTCTGGGACGCGACCCTCTCGCCGCGCGGGCCGCGGCTGGACGTCTTGGACCAGTCGGGCCGGCCGCTCGCCGAGATCGACACGCGGACCCACGAGGTGGTGTGGGAGCGGCCGCCGGCCGAGCCGGCGAAGGCAGAGCAGGCGCCGAAGCCCGAGCCGGAGGCGAGCACCTCCTGGCTGCCGATAGCGGCGCCCATCGCTGCGCTCCTGCTGCTGGCAGCGGCTACCCGGCGCCTCGCCCGCTCAAAGCGCCAGGCGTCCGAACCGATGACGGAGGAGTGGGAAGTGAGCTTGGACCGACACGCCCCGATCGCCTCACCATCTGGCCCGTTGAGGGCGACCAGTTCGGAATCGACGTCCGCTGGGGCGGAGCAGCGGGAAACCGCCGGGCAACCGTCGTAGCCCGCCTGCTGTCGGGCGCGGGCATCCGAGGCCGCCTGACCCAGGGCGTGGATGGCGCGTGGGAGGTCAGAGTAGGCCCGGTGCCCAGCGCGGACGTGGCCCGCGTGATCGACGAGTTCGTTTGGTAGTTCGCTCGACTTCCGCTTTTCGCGCGAAGCGGCAGCGATGCGCTTAGGGGTGCACGCGCGGTGGTGACGCGCGATCCTGTGGGGATGGAGCTGTTTGCGACGACCGGAGATGCGTTCGTAAGAGTTGGTGGGCACACCCGCCTTCAAGGTTCGGGGGCGCAATGTTTGGCGCTCGATGGCGACACCGTGTACGTCGGGTGTCGGGGAGGCGGACTCAAGCGCAGCGCTGATGGCGGCGGCAGCTTCGAAGACCTGTCGCTGCCGGAGCGCGACGTCTTCAGCGTCGCGGTGAGCGCGGCGGACGGCGCCGTGTACGCGGGCACGGAGCCAAGCCGGCTGTTCCGCAGCCGCGACAGCGGCGAGAACTGGGATGAGCTGGTGGCGCTGCAGGAGATCCCGTCGCGGCCGGACTGGAGCTTTCCGCCCCGGCCCTGGACCTCGCATGTTCGCTGGATCGCACCGAGCCCGCACGATCGCGAGGTGGTGCTGGTCGGTATCGAGCTCGGCGGGCTGATGCGCACCGAAGACGGCGGCGCCTCGTTCAGCGATCATCGGCCCGAGGCGGCCCGCGACGTGCACTGCCTCGTGTGGCATCCGAGCGCTCCAGGGCGCGCCTACGAGGCCGGCGGCGACGGCGCCGCCTGGAGCCGCGACGGCGGTCGCAGCTGGAACAAGGCGGACGCCGGGCGTGAGCGCCGCTACGCCTGGGCCCTGGCTGTCGACCCGGCCGATCCGGAGCGCTGGTTCGTCTCGGCGGCCCCAGGCCCCTTCGAGGCGCATGGCAGCCGCCCATCCGACTCCGCGATCTACCGCTGGGAGGGCTCCGGGCC
>DASQTS010000043.1:0-27282 GCA_035641775.1 Thermoleophilaceae bacterium | reverse complement strand
GAGGCCGCCGATTCCGGGCCCGCTCTTGGCGGCGATCGCCTCCGTGGCCTCGCCCATCACCGCGGCGCACGGGATCACGCCGAGCGCCGCGGCGCTGAACACGAGCAGGGGGCTCGCATGCGCGAGCTCCAGGGCAATCGCGGCCGGGATGAAGACGCCTAGGTAGTGGACGGGACGCATGGCGCGGGAACCTTAAGGGGTACAGTCGCCCCAGAGGGTTGATCGACCACGTAAACAACTTGAAGCTGCAGCATCTGGTCGAACTCTCCAAGCTGGGCGACCGGTGCGCGGGCATCGAGGAGGAGATCGCCGCCTGGCTCGCCGAGCACGACGTTGTCTTCGCGGGCAACACGATCCCGTTCGTCCTGATGCCGCATTTCGTCTCGCCCGGCCAGCTGCGCCGGGTGCAGCGCGCCGTGGGATGCCTGTCTCAGGTGCTCGACCGCTTCTGTGACGCGTACGCCGACGACGAGCGTCTGCGCGACGAGCTCGCGGTCCCGGCGGCGGAGGACGCGCTGATCCGGCTCGACCCGGGCTTCTCGCGCCCGCTCAAGATCTGCCGTCTCGATGCGTTCCTCCAGGGTTACGACGTGAAGTTCCTCGAGTTCAACGCCGACTCCCCGGCGGGCATCGGCTACACCGACGTGCTGCACGAGGGCCTCCGCCGCGCGATCGAGCTGCCGCGCGTGAGCGCCGAGTTCGAGACGTCGTACATGCCAATGCTGCCGGTGCTCGTGGACACGCTGTTGTCTGCGTACCGGGAGCTGCGCGGCGAACGCAGCGAGCTCCCGGAGACCCCGCGCCTCGCGCTGGTGGACGTGGCCGGCAGCCCGTCGGTCCCTGAGTTCCGGATCATCTGCGGCGCCGCGCGGCGCGCGGGCGTGGAGGCGGTTCACGCCACCCTCGACGACGTGGAGTACGACGGCTCGCTCCTGCGCGTACAGGGCGAGCCCGTGCACCTCGTGTACCGGCGCGCGCTCCTCGAGGACCTCCCCGAGGGCGACCTGATCGCCGCCGCGCGCGACCGCCGCGCCGCGGTGGTGAACCCTTTCCGCGCGCGCGTGGCGAACAACAAGAAGCTGTTCGCGTTGCTCGCCGACCCGCGCTTCGCGCACCTGGTCGAGGAGCCGGAGCGCGGCGTGATCGCGGAGACGATCCCGTGGACGCGCGTGCTGCGCGAGGGGAGGGCGGCATACGGAGACTGGGTGGTGGACCTGCTCGCGTTCGTGTCCGACAACCGCGAGCGGCTCGTGATGAAGCCGGCCTCGGACTACGGCGGCCACGGGGTGTCGCTCGGCATGGAGACCGAGCAGGGCGACTGGGACCGCCTGATCGAAGAGCACCACGCGCAGGGCGACTACGTGGTGCAGGAGTACGTGCCGGTGCCGGAGGAGATGTTCCCCACGGTCGAGGGCGGCCATGTCCAGATGCGCCTCAAGCGCTTCAACATCAACCCGTTCGGCATCGGCGGCCGCTACGCCGGGATGATCACGCGGATCTCGGATCAGGCGGTGATCAACGTGTCCGCCGGCGGCGGCCTGCTACCAAGTGTGGTCGGGAGGCATCGAGAGCCGCTGCTGGCGGAGGAGAGTGCGGATGACGAGACCGCTTGGCTACGACGTTGACGACAACGCCACCCGCTGGTCGAACTACTTCCACGTACTGCGCGAGCTCGTGCACTTCTCGAACGGCTGGATGCCGCTCGAGCCCAGCTGGGAGCGCAAGTACGCGCTCGGCGACCACGTGCACGACGACGCACGCGCGCTGACGAAGATCAAGCGGCGCCTCTACGAGCTGCGCCATCCGAGCGAGTACCCCGGCGCCCCGTCGCCGGAGTTGGAGCGGCTGCTCGACCGCATGGCCTCGGCCGACACGCCCGCTCGCTACCTCGACATCGCATACGGCGAGGCCAAGCCCGCCCTCATTCGTGCGATGCGCATCCACCTCGACAACCTCGATCCGGTCGCGGACGAGCCGTCGCTGCGGCTGCTCACGCAGATCGTGGAGCGCCAGGAGCGGCACGCCGCCGGCCGCCAGGGCAGCTTCGACATCGACATCGGCGAGCTGCCCGTGCGGCTGCGGACTGAGCCGCGCGAGCTCCGCATCCTGCCGCCGCTGGACGAGCCCGCACGCGACGACTTCGTGGTGGTCACGGAGACCGGCGACCCGTACCTCGCGCGCGAGCTGTACGTGAACGGGGCGGAGAACCATGTGCCGACGGCGCCCCAGGAGCAGCAGCACTTCTTCCACGGACTGATGGACGCCGAGCTGAGCGCGGCCGAGCTCATGGCCCGCAACTCGCACGAGCACCCGGAGATGCCGTGGGACTTCCACGTGGACATGGCGCGCCAGAACTGGGACGAGGTGCGCCACGCCCGGCTGCACGACCTGCTGATGAAGGAGGAGCTCGGCTGCGAGTGGGGCGACTACGCCGTCGGCTTCTCGTACTTCAAGTCCATCTACGCGTACGACCTGCTCGGCCGCCTCTGCCTATTCAACGGCACGAGCGAGCAGCGCGCGATGTGGCGCCACTCGCACCGGCGCAAGACACTGATGGAGCTGGGTCAGGAGCGCGTCGCGCTCGTTTTCGACTACCTGCTGGCCGACGAGGTCCCGCACGTGCACAACGGCGTTCGGTGGGGCTCGTACCTGCTGGGCGGCAGCGAGAGTGCCTACCGCGACAAGGTGAGGGAGCTGCGCGCGGAGCTCGACGAGACGGGCGCTCCGGCGTAGCTAGACGTCCTCGTCGGGGTCGGCGTCCGGCTCGGGCGGCCGGTTCTCGTCGTCGTCGACGAAATCGTCGTCGTCGCCGTTCATCATCGTGATCTCCGCGGTGCGGCCGTCGCCGCCGTGGTAGGTCGCCTGGAACTTCTCGAGGAGCTCGTCGCGGCGGGCGTCGTCCACGGGGACCTCGTCAGCGATCAGTACCCAATCCGCGCCCTCGAACTCCTCCAGGTTGAAGATCTCGCCGTCGATCGAGGGCGAGTCGTCCACCACGACCATGATCTCCGTCTGCGGGTTCAGGTAGCAGCCCGGGCGCAGCAGGAGGTCATCGAGCTCAAATCGGCGTTCGTCTGCCATCCGGGCCAGCCTATACCCGCGACTGGGGCTATTTCACCCTCCGAGATCGCGCAGCTGGCGCTCCACCTCGGCGTCCACGTCGAGCGGCTCCTTGCCCTGGCGCGCGCGGCGCTCGTTGCGGGCCACGACGAGCTGGCGGACCTCCTCCCGAAGGGCCGCGTCGTGCCCTCCGGGCGCCCGCGAGGTGAGCGTCGCAAGCTCGGACTCGATGTCGAGCGGCGCCTCTCCACGGGCCTGCCGCCGGCGCGATTTCGCCTCGAGCATCTGGCGGATCTCCTCCTGCGCCTCGGCCGGGGTCGACTCGGCGATCTCGCGCCGCATCTCGAGGTCGCTGCTGCCGAGCTTGCTGTAGATGCCGCCGCTTCCCCAGTAGGAGACCGCCGCGGCCAGGACCGCCAGGATCGACACTGCGATCAGGATCACGCCGAAGGCCTCGATGTGACTAGTTTGACCCCATGTGGCGTCGCCTACGCCGTCGAACCTTCGCCCCGAGCCGGCCCGCGCTGTTCCCGGACCAGGTCGGCCTCGCTCTATTCACGTTCTTGGCTCTGGGAGTGGGTATCTACGCGGTCGTGCGTTTCCTGCTGTAACCTGCCGGGTACGTCATTGACTGACGAGTCAATCAGAGGAGCTTTCACACCAGATGGTCGACTTCACGCTTTCCGATGAGCAGAAGGACATTCGGCAGCTCGCCCACGACTTCGCCGAGAAGGAGATCCGGCCGGTCGCGTGGGAGCTGGACAAGGACTCGACCTTCCCGGACGAGATCGTCAAGCAGGCCTGGGAGCTCGGCCTGATGAACAATCACATCCCCGAGGAGTACGGCGGCCCCGGCCTCGACTTCCTCACCGGTTGTCTCATCGAGGAGGAGCTCGGATGGGGCTGCTCCGGCATCGGCACCTCGCTGATGTGCAACGGCCTTGCCACCGCTCCGGTGATTCTCGGGGCCTCCGAGGAGGTCAAGAAGGAGTTCCTCGGGAGGCTCACGGAGGAGCCGAAGCTCGCGTCGTTCTGCCTGACGGAGCCCGACGCCGGGTCGGACGTCTCCGGGATGCGGACGACCGCCGTGAAGAAGGGCGACTCGTACGTCATCAACGGGACGAAGTGCTTCATCACGAACGGGTCGCACGCGGACTGGTACACGGTCTACGCGAAGACCGACAAGGAGGCCGGCCACCGCGGCATCTCGGCCTTCATCGTCCCGCGTGAGCTCGACGGCGTGACAGTCGACAAGAAGGAGGACAAGCTCGGGCAGCGCGCCTCCGACACGGCGATGATCTCCTTCAACGACGTGGAGATCCCCGCCGAGTACCTCATCGGCGAGGAGAACAAGGGCTTCAAGCTCGCGATGATGACGCTCGACCGCACACGCCCCGGCGTGGCGGCGATGGCCGTCGGGATCGCGAACGCCGCGTTCGAGTTCGCCCGCGACTACGCCAAGGAGCGCGTCCAGTTCGGCGTGCCGATCGCGATGCACCAGGCGATCCAGTTCATGATCGCCGACATGGCGACGAAGATCGAGGCGTCTCGCCTCATGGTCTGGAAGTCGGCGGTCGAGCTGGACCAGGGCAAGCGCAACACGCTGGTCTCCTCGCACGCCAAGCGCTTCGCCGCGGACACCGCGATGGAGGTGACCGTCGACGCTGTGCAGGTCTATGGCGGCTACGGCTTCATCAAGGAGTACCCGGTGGAGAAGCTGATGCGTGACGCGAAGATCATGCAGCTCTACGAGGGCACGTCGCAGATTCAGCGGCTCGTGATCGCGCGCGAGGTGCTCATGCCTCGCCGCGTGGAAGAGCCCGCGGCGGCTGCTGCCTAGTTAGCCGTAACAATGTCCGCCAGGAATGGCGGGCAAGCGAGAAGCGGTTCGGGCGACGGTCGCGCAGGCGGGGCTCGAGCCTGCGCGCAAGGGCCAGGACCCCTTCACCGGCGGGCTGCGGCGGCGCGCCGTGCTGCCGCTGCTCGTGCTGCACCTGATCGGCCAGGGCCCGACGTACGGCAACCAGCTCATGGAGCGCATCGGCGCGATGACCGCCGGCGTGCTCTCCGTGAACCCGAACACGATGTATCCGCTGCTGCGCCAGCTCGAGGGGCGGGGGCTGATCGAGGGCCAGTGGGAGCACCCGGACAGGCGCTCGCGGCGCTACTACTCGCTGACGGATTCCGGGCGTGCGGAATACGAACGACTAACTGAAGAGGTTCGGCCCTTCCTCGACTCGGTGAAGTCGTCGATCGACGAGATCGTCGGCGAGGTGTACGGGAAGTGAGGAGCGCAAGCGCGATCACGACCGTGGTGCTCACGCCGCCGGAGGCGATGGAGCTGTGGCGCAGCGTCGACCGCTGGTCGACGTTCGTGGAGGGCTTCGCGCGTCCCCTGCAGGTGGCGGAGGAGTGGCCTGAGAAGGGCGCTCGGGTCGTCTGGGAGTCGAATCCGGACGGGCGCGGGAGGGTCACGGAGACGGTCACCGAGAACGCGCCGGAGCGTTTCTCGACCCAGGTGTTCGAGGACGCGCTGATGGGCACGCAGACGTTTCGCGCGGCGCCCGCGAGCGACGGCGCCGAGGTCGAGCTGAGCCTCGAATACGAGCTCGTGAAGTACGGCCCGCTCCGCGGACTGGCGGACGCGATCTTCATTCGCCGGGCCCTCCGCGACGCGCTCCGCCGGACCCTGTTCCGCTTCGAGATCGAGGCGGAGGAGGAGGCCCGACTCCGCTAGGGTCCGCCGCCATGTTCGTCTTCAAAGCCGCCGTCGTGGGGGCCGGCACGATGGGCGGCGAGATCGCCCAGGTGGTCGCCTCCGCGGGCGTCCCAGTCGTCCTGAAGGATGTGAAGCAGGAATTCGTCGACACGGGCCTCGAGAAGGCCAAGCAGGTCACCGAGACGCAGCTCGGCAACCTGGTGAAGAAGGAGAAGATCACCCAGGAAGTGGCCGACTCACAGCGTGAGGAGATCCTCGGCCGGATCACCGGGACCACCGATTACGACGGCTTCGGCGACGTGGACTTCGTGATCGAGGCCGTGCCGGAGCGGATGGAGATCAAGCAGGCGGTCTTCGGCGAGTTGGACGAGGTCACTCCCGGGCACGCGATCCTGGCGTCGAACACGTCGTCGCTTTCCATCACCGAGATGGGCGAGGCGACCCAGCGGCCCGACAAGGTCTGCGGCTTCCACTTCTTCTATCCCGCTTCGATGATGCGGCTGATCGAGGTGATCGAGGGCGAGGACACGTCCGACGAGACGCTGCAGGCGGCCTCGAACTTCGCCCAGGCCATCCGGAAGACCGCGGTGCGCTGCGGCGAGGTGCCCGGTTTCGTGGTGAACCGGATCCTCACCTCGGCGATGTCCGAGGTCTGGCGTGTGACCGACGACGAGGACCTCGACGTCAAGGAGGTCGACAAGGTCATCCAGGAGTCGGGCACCGTCCCGATGGGCCCCTACTACCTGACGGACCTCCTGGGTCTCGACACGGTCCTGCACGTCGCCGAGCACCTCAATGAGTCGTACGGCGGTGACCGCTTCTACGTGTCGAAGCCGATGCAGGAGCTCGTGGGTTCGAAGAACCTCGGCCAGAAGACCGGGAAGGGGTTCTATGAGCACGGCTAGCGCTTCAGCGCTTGGCACGATCGTCGACCGGATGGGTCTGAAGACCGTCGTCGAGTCGTGCCTGGTGCTCGAGGAGGGCGTTGCCTCCGCCAAGGACATCGAGATCGGGATGATGATGGGCGCCGGGATCCTCCCGGGGCCGTTCACCCGCGCGGACGAGGCCGGCCTCGACACCATCCTCGAACAGCTCGAGCGCGCGCAGTCGGAGTGGGGCGACTCGTTCGAGCCGCCCACCGTGCTGCGGCGGCTCGTTGCGCAGGGGCGGCTCGGCAAGAAAAGCGGCCAGGGCTTCTTCCCGTATCCGCAGCCCGATCCGGGCGACCCGCGCGAGACGGTGCTGCTGGAGACGCGCGGCGACGTGGCGATCGCCTGGCTGAATAGGCCGCCGGCGAACCCGCTCTCGCCGCAGGCCGTGCGCGACCTGATCGACCTGTGGGAGTCCGTCGACGGCAAGGTGCGGGCGCTCGTGCTCGCCTCCTCGAACATCTTCACCTTCAGCGCGGGCGCCGACATCAAGGAGTTCTCGAAGTCGCCCGAGGCGGAGGGCGCGGAGCTCGTGGAGTCGGCGCACCGGTTCATGCGCGGAATGGAGCAGTCGCCCACGGTGACCATCGCCGCGGTGAACTCGATCGCGTTCGGCGGCGGCTGCGAGCTCGCCATGGCCTGCGACTTCCGGATCGCGGCCGAGTCGGCGTTGTTCGGGCAGCCCGAGGTGAACCTGGGCCTCATCCCCGGCTTCGGCGGCACTCAGCGGCTACCGCGGCTGGTGGGCGAGGCGAAGGCGCTCGAGATGAACCTGACCGGCGATCCGGTGGACGCCTACGAGGCGCACCGCGTTGGGCTGGCGACCCAGGTGGTGCCGGACCACGAGCTGTTCGACACGGCCGTGGCGTGGGCGCGCAAGCTCGCGGAGCAGGCGCCCATCGCCGTGGAGGAGGTCAAGAAACGCTCGGCCGCGCCGTCGCTCGACGAGGGCCTCCACTCCGAGGCGGAGGGGTTCGCCCGGGCGTTCGGGTCGGAGGACGCGAAGGAGGGCATCTCGGCCTTCCTCACGAAGCGGCGTCCGAAGTTCAAGGGGCAGTGAGCCCGGTCTCGACGGCAGCCGAGCAGGTCGCGCACCTGCTTCGGGAGTCCGAGCGCGCCGTGGTGCTGACCGGTGCCGGGATTTCGGTTCCCTCCGGGATTCCAGACTTCCGCTCTCCCGGGACGGGGCTCTGGGAGAACGTCGATCCGATGGAGGTCGCGCACATCGACGCATGGCGCCGAGACCCGGACCGCTTCTGGAGCTTCTACGGGGAGCGGTTCGCCTCTCTCACCGACAAGGCGCCAAATGACGCTCATCTCGCGGTGGCGGAGCTCGAGCGCCGCGGGCACGTCCGGGCCGTGATCACCCAGAACATCGACCGTCTTCACCGCCTCGCGGGCACCGAGCGGCTGATCGAGGTGCACGGTTCGATCGACCGAAGCGTGTGCATGGAGTGCGGCGGGAGGGTCTCGATCGACCGCGTCGTGGAGCTGCTCCGCCAGGGCGACGGCGCGCCCGAGTGCGAGGCATGCGTGGCGCCGCTGAAGCCCGACGTGGTCCTGTTCGGCGAGCTGCTGCCCGAGCGCGCCCTGTCGGAGGCGCAGGCGCTGGCGATGGACGCCGACCTGATGATCTGCGTGGGCTCCTCCCTGGAGGTCTACCCCGTGGCCGGTCTACCGGCGATCACCCATGGCGCCGGAGGCGACCTGGCCCTGATCACCCAGGGCCTGACCCCCTACGACGACGATGCCACAGTGAAACTGAACGGCGACGTCGTAACCGAGCTCAAGGCAGTCCTGGCGGCCCTCTAGCGCCCGGCGCCCCCCGTTCGGCGCCGCCGCGCCGGGGTGAGGCGTTTTCCTTGCCATTTCGCAAGGAAAAACGACTCATCCAAGCGGTGAAATGGGGCCGGGGGCCTCAGCCGCCCATGCGGTGGCGTTTCAGCGCCTTCTCCATCGCTGCCACCGCTTCCTCCAGTGCTGCTGCTTGATCGCCGGGCAGTGGGCCGCGCAGGGCTGCGTTCGCTGCTGCTGCTACCGCGTCGCGGTGGGCGGTCACCGCTGGGGTCTCCGGCGAGTCGGGCAGTGCGGCCAGCAGGGCTTCGATTGCGACCCGTGCCTGCAGGGCGGCCTCCTGGAGGCGGCCGGAGGTCAGGTCGGCGCGGGCGCGCAGGACGAGCTCCTCGGCGGGCAGCGCCTCCTCGCGGCCGCTGAGCAGCGCCGCGAAGCGCTCCTCCGGTGCCTCCATTGAGCGGCGTGCCCGGCGGTGCCCGAACCGGGGCAGCTCGCGAGCCTCGGCGAAGCGTCCGTCGATGACCGCTTGGCCGCTGCCGTAACCGACTCGCGCGACCAGGGCGCGCTCCTCCGTCACATCGGTCACGTACGGGTCTGCCGCCGCGAGCCGATGCGCGTAGAGCGCCCTGTTCAGGACGGCGACGGCGGCGGTGAGCTCCTCGTCGAGGTCCGCGCCCGCCAGCCAGGCCGCGGCATCTTCGCCGCTCCCGAAGGGAGCCCCGCGCACCACCGTGGCCCGTGACGTCGGGACGGGCTCGGGCTCGGCCTCGTCGATCGATCGGGGGCGCCGCCCTCGCAGCATCCGCCGCTCCGGCGCCCCAAGCGTCATCAGCACCAGCACGCTCTCCACGAGCGCGTCGGCGGACGGCCGCACCAGGTAGCGCCCGTCGGGCGGTCCGAGCAGGAAGCCGAACTCCAGCTGGACGAAGCCGAACGGGCCCTCGCGCTCGCCGGAGCCGCTCGTGGCCCTACTCGCCGTGGTGGGCTTTGCTGGAGCGCTTCTTCGCGGGCAGCGCGTACTTCGACGGCTTCGTCGGCACGACCGGGTTCTCGATCTCGCCGAGTCGATCGATCAGGTTCGACCACTGGCCCGGCTCGAGCACCGCGAGCGCCTGCTTCCCGAGCTTCCGGTTCTCGCCGAACATCGGCTGGAACCCCACGTGAATGTGGTCGTGGTGATCGCCCATCGCGAAGGTCGCGCCGCCGATCTCGAACAGCGAGATGATCTGCGCGGGCGCCATGGTGCCCTGGAGCTGCATGAGCCTTCGCACCGCCTGCTCGGTCACGCCGCCCGGCTCCTGATGGCCGAGGACCGGGATGCCGTTGATCGTCGCGATGTCGACCGCATTGCCGGACGAATGGTGCGAGACGTTGCCGGAGCTCGTGTAGAAGCCGTGGCCACACTTCAGCGAGGTGACGCCCGGCTCGAGGCCCGACTCGGCCAGGTAGGCGAGGGTCACCAGGATGCGCCGGTCGATCTGGCCGGAGCGGATGTCGTCCTGACCGCAGCCGTAGATGTCGATGCGCTCGTCGGCGAGCACGCGCTTCTCGAGCATCGGCTTCGGCAGCAGCATGATCTGGCCGATCGACATCGCACCGCCCTCGTCCTTGCCGTGCAGCACGTTGCGGCCGGAGGCGCGGTAGATCGCGGTGGCCTCGAGCAGCTTCCAGCCGTCGAGGATCGGCTTCGGGTCGACCTTCGGGGCGCCGCGGCCCGCGGGGCGAATCGCGAAGTTCACGTGCGACGCCTTGCCCTCGACGGTCTGGCCGACGCGGGCGATGATCGTCCCGCCGATCACGCGGGAGCCCTTCTTCAGGGGGCGGAGCTTGACCTTGTCGGGATCGAGCCCGAACGGCCGCGAGAAGAAGTTCTTGTAGGTCTCGAAGTTGCCGCTGCGGCGCGCCTCGGCGTCGAGCAGCTGCTCTAGGCCGCCGGCGGTACGGGAGCCCGGCATGTCCGGGTGGGCGAACAGGCGGTCCTTCACGGGGGCGGAGGCCTTGGCCGTGTCGTTCGGCACGTCCCCGCCGCGGTCGCGCTCCTTCTGCGTGTCGGAGGAGTCAGCCTGGCGGCCGGCCGACGCGGGAGCGTCCGGCTTCGGATCCTCGTTGGCGTGTACGGCGCGGGCGGTCCGCTTCGGGTCGTCCGCGCCGTCGTTCTTCGGCACCGGATAGAACTTCGAGACCTCGCCGAGGTGGGCGTACGTGTAGCGGTTCCCATAGACGTCCTGCAGCATCATGTAGCGGCCCAGCTTCTTCGAGCGCCCGATCTCCTTGATCACGCCGTCGTTCACCGCGACGATCGGGGCGCCCTTCTTGGCGAAGATGTCGATGCTGCGCCGGTCGTCCGACGACTCGATGACGTTCGCCGCGTTCTCGCCCTGCTTCACCCGCTTGATGAGCTCCTTCTCGGCCACGTCATCCGCATAACGCGCGCGTGCGTACACAGGGAAGCGCCCCTCGGTGAGTCCCGTGAGCGAGCCGATCAGGTCGGCGGGCACACCGGCGATCAGGCGCGCGCGGAGGAGAACCGAGTCGACGTACCAGTCGGCGTGGTTGTAGGCCCAGATCGCGGCGCGGACGTCGTTCTCGTAGTTCGCGGCCTTGAGGTAGCGGGCCGCCGCGAAGATGGCGTCGACGGGGTTGTACGGATCCTTGCGCCCGTCCTTGTTGGCGTCGGTCCCGTACATCTGCCACGTGGCCGGCATGAACTGCATCCAGCCGAGCGCGCCGGCGGACGAGACGTTCAGGTTGCGGCCGTAGTCCGTCTCGATCTCGTTGATCGCGGCGAGGATCTCCCAGCGGATTCCGTACTCGACTCCGGCGGCCTGGTAGATAGGGAGGAGGAAGGGGGGCACCCGGAACTTCCGGATGATGAAGTTCGGCACGCCGGTGGTGGTGGACGGGCCGGGGAGGACGTCGGTGAAGCCCGGGTTGTCGCGCGTGGGGGTCCCGTCGGGATTGCGGAGCGGGTCGCGGCGGCCACGGCGGCGCGCCCTGGAAAGGTCATCCTCAACTCGAGACTTGGCGCGGCCGGTCAGGTCGCGGCCGGTGCCCGTCCGCTGCTGGACGCGCTCGCCGGAGCTCGACCGCTCCTGGGCCGATCCGCCGTCGGAGGTCGGCGCCTGGGTGCCGTCGGTTGTGCCGTCGGTTGTGCCGTCCGGCGCGGGTGCGGGCGTGGGCGCCGGCTTCGGGGCGGTGGGCGCGGTGGGAGCGGTCGGGGTGGTCGGGGTGGTCGGGGCCGGGACCGTCGTGCCCGGCAGCTGGATGTCGTCGATGCTGGTGTCGGGGGGGACGTCCACGGTGACCGGCACGACCTCGCCGGTAGCGAGCTCCACGTAGACGGTCTGGGTCTGCGCGGACGCGGGGAACGTGACGGCGGTCAGAGCCGCCGTCACGAGAAGACCTGCCGCAAGCAGGAGCGTGAGAGCCCGCCTCTTCATCCTTGCTGTTCCTGCTCCTCCCTCGGGGCGCCGCATACGACCACGCGCGCACGCGCGCGAGCAGTCACCACTGCGGCCGGAACGCTACTTGAGGGCTTTGAGGTCTGCAACGGGGAACCGTGAGGTCGGGACGAGCGGCGTGCTCGCAGGTTCTATCGACCAGCTGTTCGGATAACTTCAACATCGCCCTCCCGCGGCCTGGACGCCCTTTCGGCGCCTCATGCGTCGTCCAGGTGAGCAGATTGTTCCTCTGCCGGGCCGCTTCAAACGTAGGTAAAGCTCTACTTGAGGGTTACTGCTGACGATTTGGCGCCCTACCGGACGACTTCGCGCCCCGCTTGATGTACCCTGGCGCGCGATGGCCGCTCCAGAGCAGGACCAGAGCTTCGTCGACCGGCTCTCGCGGCAGGGGGAGGAGGCGCTCGGGAGAATCGCCGAGGAGCTGATCTCGAATCCGGTGGTGAATGCCGCGATCGCGCGCGCCTTCGAGGCGCGCGAGAAGGCGGTGCTGGCACAGGAGGCCGCGATGGGGGCCTTCAACCTTCCCTCCGCGGCGGACATTGAGCGCGTCACGCGGCGGCTGCGGTCGGTCTCGCAGCGGCTCGAGGGGATCGAGGACGCGATCGACCGCATGGACGAGCGGGTGGCCGGCACCGCGGGCGGCTCCGGCGAGGACCGGCTCGCTCGCATCGAGTCCCGGCTCGACGAGATCACCCGGGACATCGCCGCGCTGGCCACCCTGCTGGCCCCGAGCGAGGAGCCCGTCCCGCGCGGCCAGGAGCGGCTCACCGTCAGCGACTCCTGAGGGCGGCGTAGCCGGCCTCGCCGAGCCGCACGCCGAGCTCCCCGGTCGCGCCGGGCTCCATGCGCCGGCCCTGGACGTCCGTTACGCCGAGGACGCAGGCGGCGGCCACGCCGTGCCGGGCTGCCACCTGGAGGATCGTGGCCGCCTCCATCTCCACGGCCACCGCCCCGCGGGCGGCCCACTCGCCCGACGCCTCCTCGCGCGGGTCGTAGAAGAGGTCGCTGCTCACGACGACGGCTGGGCGCGCGCCGGCGTCCACGAGCCGGGCAAGCAGGGCGGCGTCAGGCTCGAGCGGAGTGTCGGCCCCGAGCGCCGCACTGGTGCCATCGGCGGGGAGCACGGCCTCGGCCGCCAGGAGCGTGCCGAGCTCGAGCTCGAGATCGAGCGCGCCGCAGGTGCCGATGCGGATGAGCGCCGACGCGCCGAGCGCGATCAGCTCCTCGCAGACGATCGCCGCGCTCGGCCCGCCCATGCCCGTGGCCTGCACCGTGAGCGGCTCGCCGTCGGAGGCGATCCCCGTGTAGCCCCATAGTCCACGGGCGTGATTGAACATCCGCGGCGTGGGCTCAAGCAGCGCCTGAGCAACGGCAAGGGCACGCGCCGGGTCGCCCGGGAGGAGCACCCGCTCGGCCAGCTCGGCGGCCGGGCGGAGATGGTTCGCGCGGGCTTCGTGCTTGAGCGTCAAGGGGAGCGGAGAGTAGTGGGGGCTGGATAACCTCCAACATCCATGGCCAAGCCCGCCGACAACCTCCGCGAAGCCGTAGAGCGCACGGTCGACGCGACGGTGGGTTCCGCCGGGCGAAGCCGCTCGGTGGCTCAGGGCGCTCTGGACGATCTCCGTCGCTCCGTGAGCGGTGCCATCGAGGGCCGGCGCCCGGCGACGTCGGACGACATCAAGGAGCTGAAGGCCGAGCTCCGGGCCATCGGCCGCCGGCTCGACAAGATCGAGGAACTGCTGCCGAAGAAGCGGTCCTCCTCGAAGCGCGCCTCCTAGTGGCCGGCCGGCGGGTGCTGATCACCGGCGTGGGCAGCCACGTCGGGACACTGCTCGCCTCGCGGCTCGAGCGCGATCCCGAGGTGGAGTTCGTGGCCGGCCTCGACACTCGCCGCCCGAAGCTGTCGCTGGAGCGCACGGAGTTCATCGAGGCCGACATCCGCGACCCGGAGATCGCCCGGCTGATCCCGCCGACCGAGGTCGACACGATCGTCCACGAGCAGATCGTCCGGCAGCCCGGCGCGGGGATGTCTTCGCGCGCGATGCACGACATCAACGTGATCGGGACGCTCCAGCTGCTCGGCGCATGCGAGCGCGTGCCGAGCCTGCGAACGATCGTCATCCGCGGCTCGGCCGGCATCTACGGCGCCGAGCCGCACGCGCCCCAGTTCTTCCAGGAGGAGATGACGGAGATGTTCCCGCTGCGCACGCGCTTCCAGCGCGACGTGGCGGAGATCGAGAACTACTTCGAGACGTTTGCGCGCCGCCGGCCGGGCGTGGACTGCACGATGCTGCGCTACCAGCCGGCAATCGGCCCCGGCATGCGTACCCAGATCACGCGCTACCTCTCGCAGCCGCTCTGCCCGACCTACATGGGCTTCGACCCGCGCCTCCAGCTCGTGCACATCGGCGACGCACTCGAGGCGCTCGTGGCCGCGGTGCGCAACCCGGTGCGCGGCACGGTGAACGTGGCGTGCCCGGGCACGATTGGGCTGTCGAGGATGATCAGGCTTGCCGGCCGCAGGGCATTGCCGATCGCCGCGCCGCTGTTCGGCGCGGTCACGTCGACGGCGCAGCGGCTGGGGCTCGACTCGCAGTCCGAGGACTTCCAACGGCTCCTCCGCTACGGGCGCGGAGTGGACACCGCCCGCCTCACCGAGGCCGTGGGCTACACGCCGCGTCACTCGACCGTGGACGCCGTCGAGAGCTGGGTCGCGTCCACGAGAATGGCGGCCGCGTGAACGCCGCTACCGCAATCTCCTTCATGCGCCGGCTGCGCGCCGGCCTCGACTCGGGGCTCGAGCTGCCCGACGCGCTCACCCGCGGCGCCGCCGCGCTCCCGCGCGACGCGCGCGAGACCCTCGAGCGGATCCTGGACCGCCTCGACGGCGACTATGCCGAGGACGAATGGGGCTTCGACGAGGACTTCGCGGAGCTCGTGGAGCCGTTCTTCGCGTTCCTCTACGACTCGTGGTGGCGCGTGAGCGTCGAGGGAGCGGAGCGAGTGCCGGCCCACGGCGGGGCGCTCCTAACCTCGAACCACGCCGGCATCCTGCCCTGGGACGCCACGATGATCTCGATGGCGCTGCTGCGCGAGCACCCGCTGCCGCGCTACCCGCGCTTCCTCGTGCTGAACTGGGCATTCGACCTGCCCTGGATATCCGCCGTCATGCGGAAGGTCGGCGGCGTGGTGGCGTCGCCCTTCAACGCGATGAGGCTGCTCGAGCAGGACCACCTCGTCGCGGTCTTCCCGGAAGGCGTGAAGGGGACCGGCAAGCCGTATTCGGAGCGCTACAGGCTCCAGCGCTTCGGGCGCGGCGGGTTCGTGGAGATCGCCCTCCGGACCGGCGCCCCGATCGTGCCGGTGGCCGTCGTCGGCAGCGAGGAGATCTACCCGAAGGTCGCCGACCTGCCCGCAGTGGCGCGACTGCTCCGCGCGCCCTACTTCCCCGTCACGCCGACCTTTCCGTTGCTCGGACCGCTCGGCGTGGTGCCGCTGCCGTCCAAGTGGCGGATCGAGTTCCTCGACCCGATCGAGACCGCGCACCTGGGGCCCGAGGCCGCCGACGACCGCGCGCTCGTCCTCGAGCTCTCCGAACGGGTTCGTGAGGAGATCCAGCAGGCGCTCTACGCCAACCTAGTACGCCGCGGTCCTGCCTTCATCTAAACGGCATCGGCAGCCGATATCAGAAGGTGATGCGTGGATTCGCAGCGCTTGCGGCAGCCTTGGGGCTGGCCCTCCTACCGGGGACGGCATCCGCCGCGCCCGGTGACCCCTGGGTCGCGTACGTGGCGAACTCGGTCGTGTCGAAGCAAGCGGCACCGGCCGCGGTGATCCTGAGGGCGAACCCCGCGACCGGCGGGCTTACTGAGATCTCGCGGAACGGCGCGCAGGGCACGCACTTCAAGCACCCGTACGACATCGCGGTCGCCGGAGACGGAAGTCTGCTCGTCGCGGACATGGGCGACTATGCCACGGCGACCGACCGCACGCCCGACGGCCGCATCGTCCGCGTGGACCCCGTCACCGGCCACCAGTCGCTCGTCGCCTCGGGCAACCTGCTCGTGGACCCCGCCGGGATCTCGATCGCGCCCGACGGCAAGCTCCATGTCGTGGAGAACGTCGGCACGACGGGCGACCCGGGCGTCGTGAGGGTCGACCCCGCGACGGGCGCGCAGACGCTCGTGACTCAGGGCGGGGAGCTCTGCTACCCGTTCGGCATCGCCGTCCATCCGGACGGCTCGGTGCTGGTGACCGACTACGGCGACTTCGACGACGGCGCGGGCTCCGTCGTGAACTGCGCGCACGACTTCGGCGCGCTCGTGCGCGTGAACCCGGGCACGGGCGCGCAGACGATCGTGTCCCGCAACGCGGCCCAGTGGGGCAACCTGCTCCGCAACCCGCTGGGCATCACGGTGGAGCCGGGCGGGCCGATCCTCCTCGTGAACCAGCACGGCGGCACCGCGCTCGTGGCGGTGGACCCGGCGACCGGGGTTCAGGACGCGGAGACGTCGAACACGGCTTCCGACAGGCTGGTGCTGCCTCAGCGCCCGGCGCTCACGCCGGACGGGGATGTCGTCCTGAGCGACTTCACGCTCGACGACTTCGAGGGCGGCCTCGTGACCGTGGACCTGCCCGACGGCACTCAGAGCCTGCTGCGCCAGGACCGCGCCCTCTTCAACAATCCGCTCGGCGTGGCGGTGCTGGCGAACCGCGCGCCGCAGGCCTCGCTGTCCGCGTCGCCCGGCACGGTGGCGGGCGGACAGCAGGTGACCCTCGACGCGTCCGGCTCGAGCGACCCGGAGGGCCTTGCCCTCCGCTACACGTGGGACCTCGACGGGAACGGCAGCTTCGAGACGGTCAGCGGATCCAGCCCCACGGTTTCACGCGCGTATGGCGGCACCACGACCTTCACCGCGCGTGTCCAGGTGAGCGACCCGCATGGCGCCACCGGCGAGGGCGGCGCTCCGGTGCGGGTGGACTCGATCCCGCCGGTGATCAGCGCCCTGTCCGTGCGCCGCTCGGCGGTGACCTTCCGGCTCTCCGAGCCGGCACGGGTGAGGGTCGCCCTGCAGCGCCGTGTGAAGAAGCGCTGGCGCACCGTGCGGGTGCTCCGCCACGAGGGCGTGGCGGGCAGGAACCGGCTGAAGCCGCGCCCCCGCGCGACGGCCTCGAAGAAGCGCGTGCGCGTGCGCTACCGCGCCGAGGCGTTCGCCTTCGACACGGTCGGCAACCGCTCGGCTCCCGTGCGCCGCCGCGTGTCCGCGGCGGCGGCCCATCGCCTGCGCCGCCGCTAGAAGTGCACCCCGCGTAGGAGGTAGGCCATGGCCACCGCCTCCGTGGACATCTCGCTGTCGTCCTTCTTCTGGTCGGCGGGCAGCGCCTTCGGCTTCTCCCCGTCCTTGCCGTCGTCGTCCTTTCTTCTGCCCTTGTCCTCCCTGCCCTTCGCGGCGGCGGTCGAGTCAGGGAACAGGTTGTAGGCCTGGTTCAGCACGAGGTCGACCGTCTTCGGCGAGACCGCATAGAGCACCTCGCCGAACGTCCCGAGCCGCGAGGCCATGCGCTTCGGCTTGTCGATCATCGCGTCGGTGAGCATCTTCGCGGCCTCTTCCGGCGTGAGCGTCGGGAACGCCTTGTAGATGTCCGTCGGCGCGATCATCGGCGTGCGGACGAGCGGCATATAGACGGTCGTGAACTTCACGTTGTCCTCGACCACCTCGGGCGCCGTGCAGCGCGAGAACGCGTCGAGCGCGGACTTCGAGGCCACGTAGGCCGAGAAGCGCGGCGTGTTCGTCTGCACGCCGATCGAGCTGACGTTGATGATGTGGCCGCCCTTGCGCTCGCGCATCCCGGGGAGGAACGCCAGGATGAGCTTCAGCGCGCCGAAATAATTCAGCTGCATTGTCCTCTCGAAGTCGTGGAAACGGTCGTACGAGCGCTCCACCGAGCGCCGGATCGAACGGCCCGCGTTGTTCACGAGCACGTCCACGCCGCCGTGCTCCTCGAGCACCTCGCCCGCGAGCCGCTCGATGTCCTCCAGATCGGCCAGGTCGGCCGGGTGCACGTGCGCCGTGCCGCCCAGCTCTTCGACCTGCGACGCCACCTCCTCCAGTTTCTCGCGCGTGCGCGAGACGAGCATCACCTCGCCGCCCGCCTCGCCGACCTTCAGCGCGGTCTCGAGGCCGATGCCGCTGGACGCCCCGGTGATGAGGACGCGCTTGCCCTTGATCGAGCTGGTGAGCGAGCGCTCGCGGAACAGGTCCGGGTCGAGGTTCCGCTCCCAGTAGTCCCACAGCCGCGGGGCGTAGCTGGAGAGCGGAGGGACGGCGATGCCGGTTCCGCTCAGCGCGCGCTGCGCGTCGCGGGCGTCGAACTTCGCGCGGAAGTCACGGTTCTCCATGGCCGCCGGCGGGATGCCGAGGTCGTGGTAGAGCTGGTTGCGGATCTTCTTCACCGTGGGCAGCGCCTTGAGGCCCGCGCGAACCTGCTTCGGCACGACGTTCGTCATGTTCTGGTCGACCCGCATCGCGAACTGCGGGGCGTGCGCCGCCTTCGCGAACTCGTTGAGCGCTCCGCCCACGCTCATCGGCTCCGGGTTCACGAGGTGGAAGGTGTCGCTCGGCAGTTCCTCGTCCGAGAGGTGGGCGATGTGGTCCATCGCGCGCGCCACGAAGTCCACCGGGACGATGTTCGTCTGGCCGCCCTCCGGCCCGGCGAGCGGGAACCACTCCGGCAGGGCGTGGCGCAGCTTCTGGAGCAGCTTGAAGAAGTAGTAGGGACCGTCGACCTTGTCCATCTCGCCGGTCTCCGAATGGCCGACCACGATGCCCGGCCGGAAGACCAGCGTCTTCGCCTCCACTCCCTCCCGCACGAGCCGCTCGGCCTCGTACTTGGTGCGGTGGTAGTGGTGGGGCAGCTTCTGCCCCTCGTCGAACATGTCCTCCTGGAAGACGCCGTCGTAGTTCCCCGCCACCGCGATCGAGCTGGTGTGGTGGAAGCGGCCGACGTCGTGCGCGTTCGCGAACTCGACGACGTGCTTCGTGCCCTCCACGTTCGCGCGCTCCGAGGCCTCCTCGTCGGCCTCGACGTCGTAGACGGCGGCCAGGTGGAAGAGGTGGTTGATCTTCTCGTCGAAGCCCTCGACCCCGAGACCCGGCTTCGAGAGGTCGCCCGTGACCGGGACGATCCGGCCGTCCTCGGCGCCGAGGCGCTGGATCAGGGCATCCAGCTTGCCGCGCGAGCCCTCGCGCACCAGGACGTGAATGGTGCCCTCTCGCTTCAGTAGCTCGGCGACGAGGTGCCTGCCGATGAAGCCGGTCGCGCCGGTCACGAAGTAAGTCAAAGATCCTCCCGGGGGTTGTGTCGCGGAGTCTATGTTGACGCGGGCTTCCGGGCACGCAACACTTGAGGCACGGTTTGTAGAGACCGGCTGGTGCTTCGGCGCCACCGGCCTACGAGGCGGGCCGTCTGCCCGCATGCAGCGGCGGGGTGAACCCTTCCACTCCGCCGTTGCGCTCACCCGAGGGCATCGCTGCGCAACGGGCGCCGCCCGGTGCTTGCGCCCGACCGGCACAATGGCTGGTCGTGGCCGAGACGCTGTCCCTGAAGGAAGCCGCCGAGCGCGTGGGCGTCACGCCCGCGACGCTGCGCCGCTGGGCGCGCGAGGGCGTGATCCCGGAGGTGGATGGGAAGGGCGAGTGGAGCAGCGCCGCGGTGGCGCACGCACGCATCGTCGCCCGCCTCCGCGAGCGCGGCCACAAGCTCGAGCACATCAAGCAGGCCGGTAAGCAGGGGCGGCTGGCGTACGGCTACATCGAGGAGATGTTCGGCGGCGAGCGGCCGCAGCGATCTTTGCGCGAGGCGTCGAAGCTCACCGAACTCGAGCCCGCCCTGATCGAGCGCTTCTGGGCCAGCCTGGGTCTGCCGGCCAGCGGCCTCGAGCAGCTCCGCGACGGGGACATCGAGGCGCTGCACTACGTGTCGGCGGTGCTGTCGGCGGGCTTCCCGCTGGTCGCCTTCCTCCAGCTCTGCCGCGTGTACGGGCAGGCGCTCTCGCAGATCGCCGACGCCGAGGTGCGGCTGTTCCACCTCTACGTGCACGAGCCGCTGATCCGCGAGGGGGTGCCCGGCCTCCAGATGGCCGAGGAGATGCAAGACCTCGCCGCGGACCTGCTGCCGCTCGCCTCGCCGATCATGGACTACGTCCATCAGCGCTTCCTCCAGCACTACGTCGAGCAGGACGTGGTGGGCCACATGGAGAGCGAGCTCGAGGACGAGGACGTCGACCTGGGGCGGGTGCGGGTGGCGATCGCGTTCGCCGACCTCGCGGGCTACACCCGCTTCACGGAGGAGGAGGGCGAGGAGGAGGCGCTGTCCTCGGTGGAGCGCTTCGTGGAGGGGGTGACGAACACGCTGCCCGAGGACGCGCGGGTCGTGAAGACGATCGGCGACGCGGTGATGGTCGTGGGGCACGACGTCGCGGCCCTCGTGGACTGGGCGGTGGGCTACACGTCCCTGTTCGACGAGCGTCCGGAGCCGCGGATCGGCGTACATGCCGGCACGACGCTGTACCGCGACGGCGACTACTTCGGTCGCGACGTGAACCTGACTTCGCGGGTGGTGGCCCGCGCGCGGGGCGGCGAGGTGCTCGTGACGGACTCCGTGGTGGACGCGGTGCGCGATTCCTCGCATCTGACCTTCGAGGGCATCGGCCAGGTGAAGCTCAAGGGGTTCGACCAGCCGCGCGAGCTCTGCCGGGCGATCAGGCGCGGGGAATGAGCGAGCTCGCGCTCGACGCCGCGCGCGCGAGCGGGCTCGTCCGGGCCGGCGAACCCCTGCTCGTGATGGTGTCGGGCGGGGGAGACTCGGTCGCGCTGCTCGACATCGCCCACCGCCTCGAGGCGAACCTCACCGCCCTCCACGTCAACTACTCCCTGCGCGACGAGGCCCACCTCGACGAGGCATTCGTACAGGGGGTCTGCGACGAGCGCGACGTGCCGCTCACAGTGGAGCACGCTCCGCTTGACGCTGGGGCCGGCGGGAACCTCCAGGAGCGCGCGCGGGACGTCCGCTACTCGCTCGCCGAGGAGCTCGCCGAGGGCGATTACGCGGCGGCTCACACGGCGTCCGACCAGGCGGAGACGGTGCTCTACCGCCTCGCGGTCTCACCGGGCTCGCGCGCGCTGCACGGGATGGCGCCGCGGCGCGGCCGGCTCGTGCGCCCGCTGCTCGCGGTGACGCGCTCCGAGGTGCGCGACTACCTGCGGGCGCGCGGCCTCGAGTGGCGCGAGGACCCATCGAACGCCGACCGCCGCTTCGCGCGTGCGCGCGTGAGACACGACGTGCTGGACGCGCTGCGCGAGCTGTCCCCGGCGGCCGAGCGGACGATCGCCGAGACGGCGCGCCAGCTCCGCGACGAGGCAGAGGTGCTCGATGGGATCGTTGCCGACACTGTCGCCGAGCTCGGCGGCGGGCCGGCCGTATCGCTCGACGCGCTGCGCGAGCACCCGCCGGCGCTCCAGCGGCTGGTGCTGCGTGAGCTGGCCGGCCGCGCGCTCTCACGCGACGAGCTCACGCAGCTGCTCGATGTAGGCCGGCAGGGCACGAAGTCACTCGACCTCGGCGGCGGCCTGCGCGCGGTGGCCGAGTACGGCACCCTGCGCTTCACACGCGCGGCGGACGCCGAGCCGCCGACACCCGTGGAGCTGCCGGTTCCGGGCCACGTGCGCTTCGGGGATTGGGAGCTCGAGGCGCGGATGGGCGGCTCGGGCGACGTGACCGTCCGGGACGTGGGCGACGTCGTGACCGTGCGCGCGTGGCGCGACGGGGACCGCATGCGCCCCGCCGGCCTGGGAGGGTCCAAGTCGCTCCAGGACCTGTTCACGGATCGCAAGGTGCCGCGCGCGCTGCGCCGCACCCTGCCGGTGGTGGAGTCGGACGGCGAGATCGTGTGGGTGGCCGGCGTGGCGGTGGGGGAGCGGTTCGCCGCCCGCGAGGGAGACCCGGGCGGCGTGGCGCTGCGAGCCGCTATCGCCTGACGGCGCGCTAGGTCCCGAACACGCGGTCGCCGGCGTCGCCCAGGCCCGGGCGGATGTACGCGTTCTCGTCGAGCTCGCGGTCCACGGCAGCCGTCCAGATCGGGACCTCGGGGTGGTGGTCCTCGACGGCCTTCAGGCCCTCGGGTGCCACGACCAGGCAGACGAGCGCCAGCCGCTCGGCGCCGGCCGCCTTGAGCTTGTCGAGGGCGTGCACCGCGCTGCCGCCCGTGGCCAGCATCGGGTCGACGAGGAAGACATGCGAGCTCGCCAGGTCGGGTGGCAGGCGCTCGTAGTAGTCCACCGGCCGGTGCTCCTGCTCGTCGCGGTAGACGCCCACGTGGCCGACTCGTGCGCCCGGCAGCAGGCGCAGGAAGCCGTCGACCATCCCGAGCCCCGCGCGCAGCACCGGGACGATCGTGATCTCGGTGGGCAGGCGGCTGCCCGTTGTGGTCTCGAGCGGCGTCTTGACCTCCACCTCCGTGACGGGCAGGTCGCGCGCGGCCTCGACGGCGAGGATCGCGGACGCCTCGAACAGGGCCTGCCGGAACTCGCCGTGGGGGGTGGAGTGGTCGCGCATGACGGCGAGCCGGTCGGCGAGAACCGGGTGGTCGACGACGATCAGTCGCTGCGGCATGGCGCGACGATAACCTCGCGGCCCCTTGGCCGCCTCCATGCGCAACGTCGAGCTGAAGGCCCGCGACCCGGAACCGACGCGGTCCCTGGAGCGGGCGCTGGGCCTCGGCGCGGCAGATCGCGGCGAGATCCGGCAACGCGACACGTACTTCGCCGGTGCGCGCGGGCGGCTGAAGCTGCGCGAGCAGGACCCGGGCGACGACGAGCTGATCGAGTACTCGCGCCCGGATGACTCGGACGCCCGCACGAGCGAGTACCTACGCGTTCCCGTAACCCATGCACCCGCCCTCCTAGACGCCTTGGACGCGGCGTACGGCACCCTCGTCACCGTTGCCAAGCAGCGTCGACTACTGCTCTGGGAGGGGGTGCGGATCCATCTCGATGAGGTCGAGGGCCTCGGGAGCTACCTCGAATTCGAGGCAGTTGCGGATCCGGAGTCGGACCTGACGGCAGAGCGCGAGAAGGTCGAGCGTCTACGCGAAGAGCTGGGCATTGAGGACAAGGACCTGGTCGCCACGAGCTACTCGGACCTCCTCCTGGCCGGCCGGCTCACGCCGGTACGCGGCGGCTCTCCCGAGCTCGACTCCGTCGAGGAGCTGCTTGCCGCGGCCGACGCGGTCATGCGCACCGCGTACGTGCCTTACTCGCGTTTCCCCGTCGGCGCGGCCCTGCGCGCGCCGGACGGGAGCATTCACGTCGGCTCGAACGTCGAGAACGCGGCGTATCCGCAGGGGCAGTGTGCCGAGACGTCCGCCATCGGCGCGCTGATCGCGGCCGGCCACACCCGCATAGCCGAGGTGGCGGTGACGGCCGAGCGCATGGACTTCTGCCCGCCCTGCGGGGGCTGCCGCCAGCGTCTCGCGGAGTTCGCGAGCGCCGACACCCTCGTCCGCCTCGGGAGGCCGGGCGGGCCCCACAAGACGGTCACGGTCGGCGAGCTCCTGCCACTCGCCTTCGAGCTGGACCCGCCCGGATGAGCGCGGACCCGCCGTTCTCACGCGGCGCGCCGAAGGCGGCGGCCGCGGTAATGACCGAGCGCGCGGGCGTCCGGCCGCGCGTGGGCGTCGTGCTCGGCTCCGGGCTCGGGACGGTGGCCGACGCGGTGAGCGGCCCCACCGTGATCCCCTACGAGGAACTCCCGGGATTCCCGCGACCGACGGTCGCCGGGCACGGCGGCAGCGCCGTGCTCGGGGATATCGGGGGGCTGCCGGTGGCGGTCCTCCAGGGTCGCGCGCACGTCTACGAGGGCGGCGATTTCGACGCGATCCGGACACCGGTGCGGGCGCTCCGGGCGGCGGGCGCCGAGCTGGTTGTGATCACCAACGCGGCGGGCTCGCTGCGGACCGAGCTGGGCCCCGGACGGCTGATGATGATCAGGGACCACATCAACCTGAGCGGCGTCAACGTGCTCGCCGGACCCAACGACGAGCAGATCGGCCCGCGCTTCCCGAGCCTCCGCGACGCCTACGACCCGGACCTATGCGACCGCCTGCGAGCCGCCGCCGGCGAGCTCGGCACGGACCTGGCCGAGGGCGTCTACCTCGCCGTCTCGGGCCCGAGCTTCGAGACGCCCGCTGAGATCCGCGCGTACGCGAAGCTGGGTGCCGACGCCGTCGGGATGTCGACGGTCCACGAGACCGCGGTTGCGCGCCACTGCGGCCTCCGCGTGGCGGCGGTCTCGGCCATCACGAACCTCGCGGAGGGCCTGAACCCCGAGCCGCTCTCGCACGAGCAGACCCTCCGCGATGCCCAGCGAGCAGCCGACCAACTGGCTCCACTGCTCGTCCGCTTCGTGGAGGGACTCGCCGAATGACGCAGGACCGCCTCTGTGCTGAGCGCGGACGGTGACCTACGTCCCCGACCTCATTCGCATCAAGCGCGATGGGGGCGAGCTCGACGAGGAGCAGATTCGCTCGCTCGTCACGGGCATCGCCGACGGCAGCGTCAGCGACGCCCAGGTCGGGGCGCTCGCCATGGCGATCGTCCTCAACGGCATGACCGCCGCGGAGCGCATTGGGCTGACCGGGGCCATGCGGGACTCGGGGGACGTGCTCGACTGGTCGGATGCCGGGCTCCCGGGCCCGGCGCTCGACAAGCACTCCACCGGCGGCGTCGGCGACAAGGTGAGCCTGCTGCTGGCGCCGATCGTCGCGGCATGCGGCGGCGCCGTGCCGATGATCTCCGGCCGCGGTCTCGGGCACACCGGCGGCACGCTCGACAAGCTCGAGTCCATTCCCGGCTACGACACGGCCCCGGACCCCGACGAGCTCCGGCGGGCCGTGGCGAGCGCGGGCGCGGCGATCGTCGGCCAGACCGCGCGGCTGGCGCCGGCGGACCGCCGCCTCTACGCGATCCGCGACGCCACGGGCACCGTCGAGTCGATCCCGTTGATCGTCGCGTCGATCCTGTCGAAGAAGCTCGCCGCCGGGCTCGACGCGCTCGTGATGGATGTGAAGGTCGGCTCGGGTGCCTTCCTGCCGGACCGCGAGCGTGCGGAGGAACTGGCGCGCACGATCGTCGAGGTAGCAACCGGCAACGGGCTCCCCACCGCCGCGCTCCTCACCGACATGGACCGCGTGCTCGGCCGGACCGCCGGCAACGCGGTGGAGGTACGAGAATCGATCGACCACCTGACCGGGGCGGCCACGGACGAGCGGCTCCGCGAGGTGACGCTCTCCCTCAGTGCCGAGCTGTTGAACCTCGGAGGCGTCGAGCCGGACACCGAGCAGGCTCGCAAAGCGGCGGAGAAGGCCCTCGACGGCGGCGCCGCTGCCGAGCGCTTCACCGCGATGGTGAGCGAGCTCGGCGGCCCGAGCGACATCCTCGATGCGCCCGACAGGCACCTGCCGAAGGCGGCGGTGACCGTGGCGGCGGAGCCGGAGGAGGCCGGAACCGTGAGCGCGGTGGACGTGCGCGCGGTGGGCCTGGCCGTGCTCGCCCTCGGCGGCGGCCGCACGCGCGAGACAGATCCCGTGGACCACTCCGTCGGCCTCACCGACGTGGCGGCGCCCGGCGAAGAGGTGGCACCGGGCGGCCGGCCGCTGGCAACCGTGCACGCAGCCGACGAGGACGCGGCGGGGAGAGCGGTGGAGGCGCTGCGTGCGTCCTACGAGATCGGGGATTCGCCGCCCGAGGCCGGCGGGCCGGTGCTGGAAGTGCTGCGGTGAGCGGCGACGGAGTCCCCAAGGCCGAGCTTCACGTGCACCTCGAGGGCACGGCTCCGCCGGACCTCATCCGCCGCATCGCGGAGCGCAACCGGCGCGAGGTTCCCGAGGGCACCTTTGCCACGCCGGACCGGTTCGCGTACACGAACTTCCTCGACTTCCTCGAGACCTACGACAAGGCCGCGAGCGTGATCCGCACCGGCGAGGACTACCGCGACATCTCCTACGAGTACCTCGTCTCGTGCGCGAACGAAGGCGCGCTCTACGTCGAGCTCACGGCCAGCCCCGACCACGCCAGGCTGGTGGGCCTCACCGACGAGGAGCACATCGACGGCATCGCCCGCGGCATCGACGACGCGCGGCGCGACTCGGGCATAGAGGGCCGCATCCTCGTCTCCGCGGTCAGGAACTTCGGCGTCGAGGCGGCCCTTCGCAACGCCCGCTACGCGGCAGAGCGCCCGCACCCCCACATCGTCGGCTTCTCCATGGCCGGGGACGAGGAGAACTATCCCGCGGCCGACTATGCCGAGGCCTTCGAGGTCGCGGCCGGCGCCGGCCTCGGCTGCACGGTGCACGCCGGCGAGTGGGGCGGGCCCGAGAGCGTGCGCGCGGGCCTCGAGCTGCCCGTGACCCGCATCGCGCACGGCGTGCGCTCCATCGAGGACCCGCCGCTCGTCGACGAGCTCGCCAAGCGCGGCACCTTCCTCGAGTGCTGCCCGACGAGCAACGTGGTGCTCGGCATCTACCCGACCTACGCGCAGCACCCGCTCCCGCGCCTCATGGCCGCCGGCGTGAGGGTCACGCTCGGCTCCGACGATCCGCCCTATTTCGGCGCCTCGATCGGCGGCGAGTACGGCGTCTGCCGCGAGCACTTCGGGCTCGACGACGAGACGCTGAAGCGCATAACTCGCACGGCAATTGACGCAGCATTCTGCGAGGAAACGCTCAAACAGCGGTTAATCGAAAAGTTGTAGGGTGCCGGGTCCCCTGACCCACGGAGGAGACTCGACCGTGCCCAAGACCTTCCGCCTCTTGCTACTCGCGCTGATCGCCGCGCTCGCCCTCGGGATCGCCGCCTGCGGCGACGATGACGACGACGACGGCGGCGGTGGAGACGGCGCCGCGCAGGAGCAGGAGGCCAAGTCGATCAAGGCCGGCCTTGTCACCGACATCGGCGGCCTCAACGACCGCTCGTTCAACTTCCTCGCCAACAAGGGCCTCGAGGACGCCGAGAAGGAGCTCGGCGTCGAAGGCCGCGTCCTCATCTCGGAGTCGAACGGCGACTACGTGCCGAACCTGACGACCCTGGCGCAGCAGCAGCACGACATAATCATCTCGGTCGGCTTCCTCATGGGCGATGCGACCAACACCGTCGCCGCCAAGCTCCCCGACGCGAAGTTCGCGATCGTGGACTTCTCCGCCGCGGCGCTGAAGGACAAGCCGAAGAACGTCGAGGGGCTGCTCTTCAAGGAGCAGGAGGCCGGC
>DASQTS010000042.1:0-11191 GCA_035641775.1 Thermoleophilaceae bacterium | reverse complement strand
CACGCACACCACGGGCGTGCGCTCGTCGAGCAGCGCGATCGGCCCGTGCTTCATCTCGCCGGCCGCGTACGCGTCGGTCGGGATGTAGGAGACCTCCTTCAGCTTCAGCGCGCCCTCGAGGCAGATCGGCAGGCCAACGTGACGACCGAGGTAGAGGAAGAACCCGGCGTCCTTCCAGTGGTCCGCGATCGCGTGGATGTGCCCGTCCACGCCGTCGACGAGCGTGGCGATCGCGTGCGGCATCGCGCGCAGGTCGTCGCACAACGCGCGCACCACCGGCTGCTCGAGCGTCCCGTGCACCTGGGCGAGCTTCAGCGCGAACAGGTACATCGCCGCCACCTGTGCCACGAACGTCTTGGTCGCGGCCACGCCGATCTCGAGCCCCGCGCGCGTGAACAGCACGCCGTCGGAGTCGCGTGTGGCCTGGCTCCCCTGGATGTTGGTGATCGCGAGGACCTTCGCGCCTCGCTCGCGCGCGAGCCGCATGGCCGCCAGCGTGTCGGCCGTCTCGCCCGATTGGGAGATGCCGATCACCAGGTCGCGCTCGCCGAGGACGGGGTTCCGATAGCGGAACTCGGAGGCGATGTCCATCTCCACCGGCCGCCGCGCCCACCACTCGATCGCGTACCGGCCCACGAGGCCGGCGTGATACGACGTGCCGCAGGCCACGATCACAACGCGGCGCACGTCCTTCAGGAACTCGTCGGAGATCCCGATGTCCTCGAGCTCCACGCCGGCTTCGCCCAGCCGGCCCGCTAGCGTCTCCGCCACGGCGTCGGCCTGCTCGTGAATCTCCTTCAGCATGTACGTCTCGTAGCCGCCCTTCTCGGCCTGCTCGTCGTCCCAGTCGACCCGGTCCACGTCGCGCTCGATCGGCGACCCGTCGGGCGCGATGAAGCGCGAGCCCTCGGGGGTGACCGCCACGATCTCGCCGTCGTGCACGAGCTGCACGTCGCGCGTCTCGGACATGAACGCGGGGATCGCTGAGGCGATGAAGCTCTCGCCCTCACCGAGCCCGACGACAAGCGGGCACTCCTTGCGGGCGCCCACGAGCAGGTCCGGCTCGTCCGCGGACATTGCGACGAAGGCGTAGTGGCCGCGCAGTTCGTTGTAGGCGAGACGGACAGCCTCGACGAGGTCCCCGTCGAAGGGAGAACGATCGCTCGCTCGCACCGCGCGCTCGCCGCAGTGGAAAGCGATCAGGTGAGCCACGACCTCGGCGTCGGTCTCGGAGGTGAACTCCGCGCCCTCGGACTTCAGCCGGTCGCGCAGCTCGGTCCAGTTCTCCACGATCCCGTTGAGGACGATATGGAAGCGCTCCGAGGTGTCCCAGTGCGGGTGCGCGTTCGCCTCGGTCACGCGACCGTGCGTGGCCCAGCGCGTGTGGCCGATGCCCGTGGACCCCTTCAGGTGCCCGTTCGACTCCGCGACCGCGTTACGCAGGTTCTCGAGGTTGCCCACGGCGTGGACGCTGCCGATCGACCCGTTCGTGACGAGCGAGAGCCCCGCGGAGTCGTAGCCGCGATATTCGAGCCTCTGCAGACCCTGAAGCAGCAGGTCGCGGCACTCGCGCGACCCGACGTATCCGATGATCCCGCACATGACTGGATCAGCCTAGCTCTGTCTCGACCAGGTTCGCCAAGCGACCGGCTATCTCCTCGCACTCCGCCTCGCCGGGCGCCTCCACCATCACCCTGACGAGCGGCTCGGTCCCGGACGGCCGCACCAGGACCCGACCGCGGCCCTGAAGCGACTCGGACTCGCGCGCCACGGCGGCCCACACGGCGTCGGCCCCGTCGAGCGCGCCGCGGTCGCGCACGCGCACGTTCACGAGCGTCTGCGGCAGCTTCTCCATCGCGTGGCGCTCGGTGAGGTCCGCCCCGGCGAGCGCCTCCAGCGCGAGCAGCGCCGCCGCGATGCCGTCGCCGGAGGGCACGAAGCCGGTGTCGATGATGTGACCGGACTGCTCGCCGCCGAGCGCCCAGCCGCGGCGCAGAAGCTCGGCGAGCACGTGGCGGTCGCCGACGTTGGTCGTCGCGACCTCGATCCCGGCGTCGGCCATCGCGCGGTGAAACCCGTAGTTCGTCATCACGGTCACGGCCACGCCGTCGCCGGCGAGCCGGCCCGACCCGCGCAGGTGGAGCGCGGCGAGCGCCATCAGCTCGTCGCCGTCGACGACCGTGCCGTGGCGGTCGAGCGCCAGCACGCGGTCGCCGTCGCCGTCGAACGCGAAGCCCACGTCGTGGCCGTCTAGCCGCGCGGCGAGCTCCTCGATGTGGGTCGAGCCCACACCGCGGTTGATGTTGCGGCCGTCCGGCTCGGCCGCGATCGCGTCGACGTCCGCGCCGAGCCGCCTGAAGATCTCCGGCGCCACGCGGTAGGTCGCGCCGTTGGCGCAGTCGAGCAGCACGCGGACGCCGCTGAGGTCGAGGCCGTCGAAGCGGAGCTGGAGCTCGCGCAGGTAGTCGCCGCCGGCGCCGTGCAGCTCGCGGAGGCGCCCGATCCGGTCGCTCGGCTCGTCGAGCCGCCGCTCCACCTCGGCCTCCAGCTCGTCACCGACCTTCATCCCCTCCGGGCCGAAGAACTTGATGCCGTTGTCCTCGTACGGGTTGTGCGACGCCGAGACGACGGCCGCCAGGTCGAACGCGTAGCGGCGCACGAGCACGGACGCCCCGGGCGTGGGCAGGACGCCGCCGAGGAGAGCGTGGCCACCGCCGGCCGCGATGCCGGCCGCGAGCGCCGCCTCGAGCATCTCCCCGGACTCGCGCGTGTCGCGCACGATGAGGACCTGCGGGTGCTCCGCCGGTGACGTGAGCGCGGCCGCTCGCCCCAGCTTCAGGGCGAGTTCGGCAGTGAGAAACTCACCCGCAACACCGCGGACCCCGTCGGTCCCGAACAGCGCCATGTGGCTTTCTAGCGCTTCGAGAACTGCGGCCGCTTGCGGGCCTTCTTGAGCCCGGCCTTCTTGCGCTCCTTCTCGCGCGGGTCGCGCGTGAGGTAGCCGCGGCGCTTGAGCTCGGTGCGCAGGGCGGGGTCGGCCTCGACGAGCGCGCGGGCGATGCCGTGGCGCAGGGCGTTCGCCTGTGCCGAGACGCCCCCGCCGTGGATCCTGGCGATCACGTCCATGCGGGTGTGGTAGCCGGCAGCCTCGAGCGGCTGGCTGGCCATGCGCTGGAGGCGGACGCGCGGGAAGTACTCGTCGAGATGGCGGCCGTTGACCGTGTACGAGCCCTCGCCCGGCTTCAGGATCACGCGTGCGATGGCGCTCTTGCGCTTGCCCGTCGCGTTGTAGCGGGCGTCGGCCGCAAGTTCCAGCGGGGTGTGCGCCACCGCGGCAGGCTCTGCCGAGTCCTCCCCGGCCTCGGCACCCTCGGGCCCCTCCGAGTCGGCGTCGGTGTACTGGTCGTACTCGTCGTACTTGCCCTCGGCGCCCTCGGCGCGCTGCTCCTCGAGCACGAGGTCGGGCTCGAGGTGCGCGCCCGGGATGACCTCGGGCTCCTTGTCGCCGCCCTGCTTGCCCGGCTTGCGCTCGCGGGGGCGCTCCTCGGCCGGAGCGGCGCCCTCCGCGGTCTCAGCCTGGCCGAGCTCCTCCAGGCCCTCGATCTCGGGGCCGGGAGCCTCGGCGTCCGGTGCGACGTCCTCGCCCGGCTCGGGAGCGGTCTCAGACGGAGTGCTCTCGCCCGGCTCGCCGGGAGCGCCCTCGCCGGGAGCGCCCTCACCGGTAGCACCCTCGTCCTGTGCGTCAGCCGGAGGCTGCAGCTCCTCCTCCGGGGTCTCGCCCTCGGGCTGCTGCGGCTCTTCCGTCATCAGGCGTCAACCTCCATCGGCTCGGGCTTCTGCGCGGCGTGCGGGTGGTCGGGCCCGGCGTACACCTTCAGCTTGCGAAGCTGCGCGCGACCCAGCCGGGTGCGCGGCAGCATGCCCTTCACGGCGAGGCGCACGACCTCCTCGGGCCTGCGCGCCAGCATCTCCTCGAGCGTCCGGCTGCGGAGCCCGCCGGGATAGCCGGAATGGCGGTAGTAGCGCTTCTCCTCACGCTTGTTGCCGGTCACCGAGATCTTCTCGGCGTTCACCACGACCACGAAGTCGCCGGTGTCGATGTGCGGCGTGTACTCGGGCTTCCGCTTCCCGCGGAGGGCGTCGGCGATTTGGGTCGCCAACCTGCCCAGCGTCTTGCCGGTAGCGTCGACCACGAGCCAGTTCCGCTCGCGGGTAGCCGGTGTCGCCACATACGTCTTCATCGCAAAGGAGCCGCCCGAGGGCGGCCGGCCGCCTAGTGTAGCGGCCTGTCTGGGCCCTAGCCGTCTGGCGCCGGGCTATACTGCCGCGCAATTCATTGCCTGCCGAATCCCCGCGCCACTTCGCCGTAGGCCCGGGGAACGGGGGAACCGTTCGTGGGGCGTCGAAGGACGTTCCGCGAGGGGCGAATCCGCCGGATTACCCCGGTGGTAGCGCCGCTCTTCAGGTGCGAGCCCGTCAGCTAACCCCGTAGGCCCCAAAACGAAGAGAGGCCGTAGGAGTTGCGAGACACCCGTCTTCGCGCGAAGCGTGGCGTTTGTGCACTGATTTCGTGCGCGGTGCTCGCGGCACCCGCGGCGGCGTCGGGGCAGGATTCGGGCGGCGGCGGCATGTACATCGCGACGCCGAAGGTCTCCAAGGTGACCTGCCTGCGGAAGTGCGCTTCGAAGAGGCGCGCCCGCGGCGGCTCGGTCCTCAAGGTCGTAGGCACCGAGCTCTCGACCGTGAGGCACCTCACCTACCTCGGCAGCTACGGCGCGGGCGACGACGTTACGGTCCCCGTCCGCGCGGGCAGCAACCAGCGCGTCAACGCGCGCGTCCCGCTCGGCGCGATCACCGGGCCGATCTCGCTCACGACTTCCGCCGGCGCGTCGTCCTCCCCCTCGAAGCCGGTCCTGATCCTTCCGCCGCTGCCGCCTGAGCCGAACCCCGAGCTCTCCCCCGTGCCCGGCCCGCGGGTGAACGGCGCCCCGGCCCTCGAGACCGGCACCAGCCGCACGAAGGCGTACGTCGGCGCGCGCCCGGGCGTGACCTTCTCGTTCCGCCTGTCCGGCGCATCGGCCGCCGCGCTCAAGATCGAGCTCGTGAGCGCGCTGGACGGCAGCGTCGTCAAGACGTGGATACCACAGCAGGTGCCCGCCGACGTCGTGCAGAGCGTCTCGTGGAGCGGCCGGATCGGCACTGCGGCCGCCAAGCCCGGCCGCTACTCGTTCCGGCTCACCGCGGCCACGGCCGAGGGCGCCGAGGCGCGCAGCGCGCAGGCCGGTGACGTCCAGCGCGACTCATTCGACCTCTACGACCACATCTTCCCCGTACGCGGCCGCCACGACTACGGCGGCGAGGGCGCCGACTTCGGCTCCGGCCGTGCCGGCCACTCCCACCAGGGGCACGACGTGTTCGCGGCGTGCGGCACGCGGATGGTCGCCGCGCGCGGCGGCAAGATCAAGTTCAAGCAGTACCACTCGGCCGCGGGCCACTACATCGTGATCGACGGCGACGGAACCGACGTCGACTACGCGTACATGCACCTCGACCAGCCGTCGCCGTTCAGCGCCGGGGACCGGGTGTACACGGGCCAGACGATCGGCGCCGTCGGAGAGACCGGCAACGCGCGCGGCTGCCACCTGCACTTCGAGCTCTGGGGCGCACCCGGCTGGTACGACGGCGGAGATCCGTTCGACCCGCTCCCCTCCCTGCAGGCGTGGGATAGCTGGTCTTAGGCCAGTCCCGCGTTTAGGCTGGCCGCCATGGCCGGCTGGGCGATCAGATCCCTCGAAGACATTCCGGACGTGCTCGGCGACTACCCGGGCGAGATGCGCATGAGCGCGATGAGCGACCTCGGTACCGAACAGGTGGGCTTCACCTGGCGGCGGATGCCGCCGCTCACCGGCGGCAAGGGCAGCTACGGGCACCGGCACCGCACGCAGGAGGAGGTCTACTTCGTGGCCTCGGGCACGCTCCAGTTCAAGCTCGAGGACGAGGTGATCGACGTGGGCGAGGGCAAGGTCGTGCGCGTCTCGCCCGAGGTCGCCCGCTCGGTGTGGAACGCCGGGCCGGGCGACGCGGTCCTGATCGTCGTGTCCACGAAGTCCGAGGACCCGCGGTCGGACACCGAGCAGGTCGAGGACTTCTGGCCGGACGAGGGCCCGCCGGCGAGTGCCTGACACCGTCGCCTCCGCGGACGGCACCCGGATCGCCGTCTGGCGGAGCGGGTCGGGGCCGCCGCTGGTGCTCGTCCATGGCGCGATCGCCGACCACACTCGCTGGGCGCCGGTGATGCCGGCGCTCGAGGAGCGCTTCACCGTCCACGCGATGGACCGCCGCGGCCGGGGCGCGAGCGGCGACGCCGACGAATACGCGCTGGGGCGGGAGGTGGAGGACGTTGTGGCCGTGGTGGAGGCCGCCGGCGACGGCGTGATCCTGCTCGGGCACTCGCACGGCGGCGTGTGCGCGCTCGAGGCCGCGCTCCGTGTGGACGGGCTGGGCAAGCTGGTCCTCTACGAGCCGCCGCTCGGCTTCCTCGGCGGGTCGCCGGACGTTGTGGAGCGGCTCGAGGCTCTGATCGCCGAGGACAGGCGCGACGAGGCGCTCGCGCTCTTCCTCACCGAGGTCGCGCGCCAGCCGCCGGAGGCGATCGAGCTGATGCGCTCGCTGCCGAGCTGGGAGGCGCGGATCGCCAGCGCGCACACGATCCCGCGCGAGGAGCGCGCGACCCGCGAGTACCGCTTCGATCCGGACCGCTTCCGCGACCTCGACGTGCCGACGCTGTTCATGCTCGGCGGCGACAGCCCCGAGCCGTTCAAGCAGGCGAGCGACGCCGTTGCGGGAGCGCTGCCGAACTGCGAAGTCGTCGTGATGCCGGGCCAGCGCCACGCCGCGATGGACACGGGCACGGAGCTCTTCCTTCGCGAGCTGCTCGCGTTCGTCGACGGCGCGTAGCCTCCAGCCAGTGGACCTGCCGCCCGGCCCGCGTGCCCCCGCCGCCTGGCAGACGGTCGCCTGGACCGTGCGGCCGGCCGCGTTCCTGCGCGGGGTCCACGAGCGCTTCGGCGACCCCGTCACGATCCGGACCTACTGGACGGACGAGCCGATGGTGCTGTTCTCTGGCCCGGACGCCGTGCGCGAGCTGTTCAGGCTCGACCCGGCGCTGGCGCCGGCGGGCCAGAGCTGGGAGTTCCTGCGCCCGTTCGCCGGCCCGCACTCGATCCTCGTGCTCGACGGCGAGGAGCACCTGCGCGAGCGCCGCCTGATCCAGAGCCCGTTCCACGGCGAGCGCATGCGCGGCTTAAGGCCGACGGTCGCCGAGCTCGCGCGCGAGGAGCTCGCGAGCTGGCGCGGCCGCGTCGTGACGCTCGAGCGGATGAAGCGGCTCACGCTGGAGACCATCCTGCGCGTGGTGTTCGGCGTGCGCGGCGAGGACGAGGCCGCGCGGCTCCGCGACGCCGTGCACGCCACCCTGGACACCGTGCGCTCGATGCCGCGCATGCTGGCGATGTCGCTCGTCCAGCGCGACCTAGGGCCGCGGAGCCCGTGGGGGCGCTTCCGGCTCGCGGTGGAGCGCTTCGACGAGCTGCTGCTCGATGTGGTCGCGGCCCGGCGCGCCGACCCCGGCGACGACTCGATGCTCGCGGTGCTGCTCGAGCAGCGCGACGAGCACGGCAACCCGCCGAGCGACCGGCATCTGCGCGACCAGCTCGTGGCGCTGCTGGCGGCCGGGCACGACACCTCGGCGGCGTCGCTCGCATGGGCGTTCGAGCGGCTGGCCCGACACCCGGAGGTCCACGCGCGCGTGCGCGAACGCGACCCCGCCTATCTCGACGCGGTGGTGAAGGAGGTGCTCCGCGTGCGGCCCGCCCTCACGATCGCCCCGCGGCGGCTGCTCGAGCCGGTGGAGATCGCGGGCCGCACGCTGCCCGCCGGCGTGCACGTGGCCGCCTGCCTCTGGCTGGCGATGCGGCGCGAGGACCTGTGGCCGGAGGCGAGCGTCTTCCGCCCGGAGCGCTGGCTCGAGGCCGATGCGCCGAGTACGCCCTCCTGGATCCCCTTCGGCGGCGGCGTGCGCCGCTGCGCGGGGGCGCCGTTCGCCGAGATGGAGATGCGCGAGGTCATCGCCGCGGCCGGCGGACTCGACTTCCGCCCGGCGCGCCCCGAGCCCGAGCGCGCGCGCCGCAGCGCGCTGGTCGTGACACCGCACCGTGGCGGCGAGATCATGGTGTCGTGACCGACGAGGAAACCATCGAAAGGCTCCAGGCGGGTTATGAGGCCTTCAACCGCGGCGACTTCGACACCGCCATCGCGTTCTTCCATCCCGATGTCGAGTACATCCCCGTCGGCGGACAGCCGCCGATCCGCGGGGCCGAGGGCTTCCGAGCCTGGATGGAGCCCAGCGCCTTCGAGCGGCAGGTGGTCGAGCCCCGAGAGATCACCGTCAACGGCGACAAGGCGCTGGTCCGGATCCACGCGGCGGTCCGCGGAGCGGGGAGCGGCATCGAGATGGAGGTCGGGAGCTGGGTGGTGCTGACCCAGGACCCGGACGGGCTCGTCACCCGCATGGAGATCTTCTTCCTGTACGAGGAAGAGCAGGCTCGCGCAGCCGCGGGCCTAGGCAGCGGCGGATCCGGGTAAGCCAGCCGAATGGCTATCGCACTACGGCGGACAGGGCGAGTGCGCACCGGACGGAGAGGGCGAGCGCGCGCCGAAGGTACACGCGCGCGAGCCGGGATGGTGGCGCGGCGCGGCATGTTGGGAGTCGCGCGCATCGTGCGCCTGATCACGTCGATCGTGGTGGGGCTGATCGTCGTGGGCATCATCCTGGTACTGCTCGAGGGCAACCGGGACAACGCGATCGTCGACTGGCTCGTCGGCGCGGGCGACTTCCTCAGCGAGCCCTTCCATGGCGTCTTCACCCCAGACGGCAGGAAGGCCATGGTGGCCGTGAACTGGGGGCTCGCGGCCCTGGTCTACGCGGTGATCGGCAGCTTCATCGCCCGTGTGCTGCGCCGCTAGGTACGGTCTCCCCGAAAGGAGACCGTGACGTCACGTGCTTACGCGCGTCGAGCTCGAGCGGTGGCTCTTCGGGATAGGGCCCGGTCAGCGCCGCACACAGGACTCGCCCATCCGGCCGGACGTCTGGTACGCGTTCGCGCTTCCGCCCGAGAAGCTGATGAGCGAGCCGCTGGACCTCCAGCCGCTCGTGCGAGCCGAGGGAGGCGAGCCGGTCGAGCAGGACGCAGAGGCGGAGGAGCGCAGGGCTGAGGACGAGGTGGCCGGTGGCGAGCCGCGAGACCGCACGGTCGACGTCCTGCTGAGGCCACACCAGCGCTCCCACGCCGCCGAGCTGGCGCGCGCGGTGAGCGCAATCCTGCGGGCTCCGCGCGATCAGACGAGGCTCGCGTTCAACGACAACTACGTCGCCTGCGAGCTCACCTTCGTGGAGCTCGTGGGCGGCGTCCTGCCGCTCACCGAGTTCTGGCAGCTCAAGCTGTGGCCCGGGCACAACGAGCCGATCGGCCGGCTGATCAACCGCCACTACGACGAGATCGCCGGCGCCTTCTGGCCCGGCCGCCCGCGCCTGCAGGGGCGTCGCGCCATCCACGAGGGAGAGCTGCCGGGCGACGTCGTCTGGCTGGTCGGCATCGTCGGCCGGATCGCGTGGGAATACGGGTGGGGCACCGGCGACCCCCACCCCGAGGGACGCCCGCAGGGCGAGCGCCCGACGGCCGACGACGTGGTCGACGCCGCCCTCGCGGTGTTCGGCGGCGCGCGAATCGGCAGGCAGCAGGACCAGCCGCCGCTGTGGGCGGTGAGCCGCAACCGGCCAGTGGAGACGACCGTCTGGCGCTCGCGGATCGCCTGCAAGGCCGACGCCGCCGTGCAGCTCTTCTCGCTCTCGTGCAGGGACATCCGCTGGGGGGTGATCGACTCGGGCATCGACGCGAGGCACCCGGCGTTCGCCCGCCGCAACAAGGCCGGCGACCCCGTCGAGAGGGGTCAGGGGGACCACGACAGCCCCGCGCACTCCGCTGCCTCGCGCATCGTGAAGACGTGGGACTTCTCGACCATCCGCACGGCCCTGGCTGGCCTGCCGCTCCCTGCGGAGCAGGACGCTCCGCCCGCTCCGCGGGAGGGCGGGTCACTCTCGCTGAAGGACGACGACGTCGGCGAGCCGAAGCGGCTCGAGAGAAGCGTGCGGCGCGGGCGCGCCGTCGACTGGGACGTCATCGCCCCGGTTCTGGAAGTGGCGCACGATCTGAACTACAAGCCGCCGAAGGACGACCACGGCACTCACGTGGCTGGCATCCTCGCCGCGGACTGGCGTGCCAGCGACAAGCCCGCGCCCGCGGATCACGACGTGCAGGGGATGTGCCCCGACATCGAGCTATACGACCTGCGCGTGTTCGACGAAGCCGGCGAGAGCGACGAGTTCCAGGTGCTCTCGGCGATGCAGTTCGTGAGGCACCTGAACAGCCGTTCCGACCGCACCGCGATCCATGGCGTGAACCTGTCCTTCTCGATCCGCCACGAGGTGGACAAGTACGCCGCCGGCGCGACGCCGGTGTGCGACGAGGCGCACCGGCTGATCGGGAGCGGCGTCATAGTCGTGGCCGCCGCCGGGAACCAGGGCCGCGGCGGATACGTCGACCGGGGCCGCAGGGTCGAGGGCTACCGCGCGATCTCGATCACGGACCCTGGCAACGCCGAGAAGGTGATCACCGTGGGCGCGACGCACCGCGAGCGTCCGCACACGTACGGCGTCTCGTATTTCTCGAGCCGGGGGCCGACTGGCGACGGCCGCGCGAAGCCGGACCTCGTGGCCCCCGGCGAGCGGATCACTGCGCCGGTGCCGGACGTCGGCCTCCAGAGCAAGGACGGCACGAGCCAGGCGGCGCCGCACGTATCCGGGGCGTGCGCGCTGCTGATCGCGCGCCACCCGGAGCTGATGGGCAATCCCGACCGAGTGAAGGAGATCCTGATGAAGTCCTGCACCGACCTTGGCCGCGAGCGCGCGTTCCAGGGCGCGGGCATCGTCGATGTGCTGCGCGCGATCCAGGCGGTGTAGCCATGACCTTCTCGCTCGAGGCACTCCGCGCCCGTCATGGCGACAGCCTGCTGCTCCACTTCGGGACCAAGGAGAGCCCGTCGCTCGTCCTGATCGACGGCGGGCCGGGCGCGG
>DASQTS010000041.1:0-3258 GCA_035641775.1 Thermoleophilaceae bacterium | reverse complement strand
GGCCTCGCGACGGTTCTGCTTCACCGTGCGGACGGCCGAGTTGCGGCGCTGGCGCAGCTCGCGCTCCACGCGGGTGCGGGTGCGCTTGACCTCGCGCAGCGCGCGGTTGCGGCCGGTCGAGCCACGGCGCTCGAAGCGCTTGAGGCTGACCTGCACGCGCTTGCCGACCTTCTCGAGCTCACGCTCGGCGCTGTCGCGACCGGCGACATACGGCTTGACGGCCTCGACGAGCGCGTCACGCGCGGTCAGCGCGGCGCCGACCGGGATGAGTGCGGCGCGCTCGGCCTGCAGCTGAACGACCTGAAGGGAGTTCAGCTGCGCCTGGGCACGCGTCTCAGCGGCCTTCTTCGCCGAGCGACTGCGGTTGGCGGCGTTGCGGCGACGGGTTGCAGCGGCCTTCTGCGCCGTGGCCTTGCGCTGACGCTCGGTGCGAGCGGTCGTCTGGCTGCGGCTGCTGGCACTGCTCCTGCTGTTGCTCCGGGTGCGGCTCTGGGTCTGGGTAGCCATTGGGGGAGAACCTCTCTTTCCCGACATTCAATTCGGGACCTTATTAGATTTAACCTCGGTAGAAGTATACCGTCGAACACATGTACGTAAACCTCGCCGACGCGTCCGTTACACGTTGCAGACGCCACTAGCGCAAACGGCAGCAATGCAGGATCGCCGCGAGGGTGGCGACGCAGGTTTGGTCTGACAGTCAGACGAAAGCTGCACCACCGGGCGAAGCAGCCCGGTCGAGCCACTGCTTTGGGTGCTGCAGTTCGCCGGGCGAGGGGAGGGCGTCGGCGGACGACCAGACACGATTGAGTCCCTCGATCCCGGCCTCCGAAGCCACCGCGTCCGCCCAGCGCTTGCCTTGCTCGTACTGGCGCAGCTTCACGTCGAAGCCCAGGAGGCGCTCGATGATCCGCTGCGGCGCCGTGCGGCTGTTGCGGCGGCGCGTCATCGCCTCGCGCAGGCGTTCGTGCCCCGGGATGACCTCCGGCGCGATCGCGTCCATGACGTGCTCGGCATACCCCTCGACGACAGACATGGCCGCCTGAATCTCGCCCATCAATGCCCGTTGTTCGGGGTCCTGCACCAAAGCGGCGAGGCCGCCCCCGCGGAACGCCTCGACAAGCTTCGCGGGATCGGGCAGCGACGGGAGGCCGCCCGCCGAGCCGTTCTCGATCCGCACCTCCAGGGTCGCCACGTAGCGGCGCATCAGCCCGCTCATGTGCTCGCGCAGCCACGGTACGCCCTGAAACTGGAAGACGTGGGTGAGCTCGTGCGCGCAGATCCAGCGGCCGAACGCCTCGGCATCGACGTCGAGTTCGCGCACCGCGCCGGCCAGGTTCGGGCCCACGAAGAGCAGCCGCGGATCCGTGTCGGCCCCGAGGAGCGAGACGTCGTACTGGCCGAGCACGCGCCCCGACAGGTAGCCCATCACCAAGCCCGCCTCCGCGGCCAGCGTCGCGGACGCACCCATCTTCAGTGCCCCGGAGAACGGGCCGGCCGAGCGCTCCAGCCGCTCGTCGAGCCGAGCGGCAACCGGATCGAGGATGTGCTGAAGCGGCACGAGGTTCACCGCTGCCCACTCCGCGCGGCTCACCACCTCCGCCGGCGGAGTCGGCCGCGCGAGCGCCAGCCGCGTGTAGCCGGCCACGGGCCCCTCCGTCTCGGCGCTGAGAACGGCAGCATCGAAGGGAGGGGCTTCCTCAGTGCCCCGTCCCGCCGCAAGCGCGGCGATCTGCCGCGCCAATCCCCACTCAACCATGTCGGGCAACGGTACCCGGCTAGAACTGCGGCAAGCTCTGCCGGAGCTCGGCGACCGGCGCGAATAGGTCGCCGTGCTCCTCCACGCGGGCCAACACGTCGTCCGTCTCGAACACCAGCGCGTCGGGATCGCCCGCCTCCACCTCGTCCCACGACAGGGGGGTCGACACCGTCGGCCGCTCGCGCGCGCGCAGCGAGTAGACGCCAACGGTGGTCTTGTGCTCGTCGTTCTGGCTCCAGTCGATCAGCACCTTGTCCTTCCGGAGCTCCTTCTTCTGCGACGAGACGATCAGCTTCGGGTGCTCGGACTCCAGATGCCGCGCAAGCGCGTTCGACAGCCGCTTCGTCCCCTGGTCGTAGTCGACCTCCCCCAGGTTTAACGGCACGTACACCTGGATCCCCTTGGAGCCCGAGGTCTTCGCGAACGACTCGAGCCCCAGCGCGTCCAGCGCCGCCCGCAGGATCAGCGCGACCTCGCAGCACTCGGCCAGCCCGGCACCGGTCCCGGGATCGAGGTCGAAGGCCATCACCGTCGGCCGCTCGACATCGGGCACCTTCGACAGCGACGGGTGCAGTTCGAGGTCGGCGAGGTTCGCCAGCCACACCAGCGTCGCGAGGTCGTCGCAGACGCAGAATTTGATCGTCTTGCTGCTCAGCTCGACGGGCTCGGACCGAACCCAGTCAGGCCGGTGGGAGGGGCACTGCTTCTCGTAGAAGTGCCCGCCCTCGACGCCGTTCGGATACCGCTTCAGGGTCAGGGGCCGGTCCTGGAGGTGCGGCAGCACCGCCGGCGCGACGCGCGTGTAGTAGTCGATCACGTGCCCCTTCGTGAAGCCCACGGCGGGGTACAGGACCTTGTCGAGATTGGAAAGTGAGAGCTGCTTTCCGGCTACGTCGACGGTGACGCGTGGGGCCAACTACTTCTTCGCCGCAGTCTTCTTCTTCGTGCTCTTCTTCGACCCGGAGCCGTTGCTGCGCGAGGCCGCCTTCTTCTTCGGCGGGCTCTTCGACGCCGAGATCGAGGCCTCGAGCGCGGCCATAAGGTCCGGGACCTCCTTGCGCTCCGGCTCCGGCGCCTCGACGGTGATCGTCTCGCCCGCGGCCTTCCGCTCGATCATGTCGAGGACGCGCTCGCGGTACTCGTCGCGGTAGCCGGACGGGTCGAAGTCGGAGGACAGCGACTCGATCAGCTGCTTCGCCATGTCGAGCTCGCGCTTTGTCGTCTTCACGTCCCCGTCGACCGCCGTCAGCTCCTCGATCGAGTCCGGCTGCACGACCTCGTCGGGGAACAGCATGGTCTCCATCGTGATCGCGCCGTCGTAGGACCGCAGCGCCACGAGGTTCTCCTTCGAGCGGATCACGACGCGCGCGATCGCGACCTTGTCGGCCTGCTCCATCGCCTCGAGCAGCAGCTTGTACGCCTTGCCCGCGCCCTTGTCGGGCACGAGGTAGTACGGGTGGTCGTAGTAGATCGGGTCGATCTGCTCGAGGTCCACGAACTCC
>DASQTS010000040.1:0-6930 GCA_035641775.1 Thermoleophilaceae bacterium | reverse complement strand
TGCCCTTGCAGTCGGCCGAACCGCGGCCGTACCAGCGGCCGTCGCGCTCGGTCAGCTCCCAGACCGGCGATAGCCAAGCATCCTCTCCCAGCGGGGGCTGCACGTCGTAGTGCGAGTAGAGCAGCACGGTCGGCGTGCCGTGGGGCGCCGGCGCGTGACCGTGCACCGCCATGCTGCCGTCCGGCGTCGGCGACGCCGTCACGTCCTGCAGCCCGACCTCGGTGAACGCATCGACGACCCAGCCGGCGGCCTTCTCGCACTCCTCGGGCGGGTACTGCTTCGGATCGGCAACCGACCTGAAGGCGACCAGCTCGGCGAGGTCGTCCTTCGCGCGGCCCATGAGCGCCCCCACCGCTTGACGGAGAGCATCCGTCGCCATGTCAGTCCTTGATCACGTCGTCGAACTTCAGGTCGTCGAACTTGTCCCGGTACTCCTCGAGCTTTTCGGGGCAGTAGGTCTGGAGGATCAGCGCCTCTCCCCGAATCAGATCGCGGTCGACGATCACCGGCCGGCGGCCGACGAAGTCGGCGCCATTGGTCAGCTGATCGAGGAGGGTCGCCCTGCCCAGCGCGCTCGCGGCATTGTCACAGACGTTGCCGCCATCGTTGCCGAGCGACCTGACGATGATGTCCTGGTCCTGCGGCACCGGCAGCCCGGCCCGCTCGAACTTCTGCGTGAGCTCCTGAGCCTTCTGCTCGGCCTCCTGGTCCTTCTTCTCGCCGCTGTAGGTGATCAGGCCGACCACGGCCAGCACGACGACGACAAGGCCGACGACCCAGTAGAGCCAGCGGATGTCGTCCCGGCCCGAGGCACGCTCGCCCGGTGTTCCCGGACTCGCGGTCATGACGTCACCTCCGGTTCCCCGCTCTTCCAGCTGGGCTTTCGAGCGCGCAGGAACAGGTACGGGGGAAGCAGGCCGATGAGCCCTGTGCCCGCCAGGATCAGCGCAATGTAGGCCGCCGCGTTGCCGCTCTCGAACTGCGACGGCGGCACGAAGCCGATCACGATCGCGGCAGCCGAGGCCACGAACCCGACGATGCACAGGAAGCCCAGCATCGGGGCCGTGTAGCCGCGCTCGACCTCGGGCTGGTCGCGGCGGAGGTTGCGAGCCGCCACGAACATCAGCAGGTACATGACCAGATAGATCTGGGTTGTCATCACGCTGAGGATCCAGTAGGCGCTCGACACCGAGGGCACCAGCGCGTAAAGCAGCGCGATCACGGTCGTGACTCCACCCTGGACGGCGAGGATGTTCACGGCGACCTCGTTTTCGTTCTGACGCTGGAAGAATGGCGGCAGGTAGCCCTCACTGCGCGCGATCAGCAGCAGCCCCTTTGAGGGGCCCGAGAGCCAGGTCAGCATCCCGCCCACCGACGCGCACACCAGCGCGATTGCAACGATCGGGACCAGCTTCTGCAGGTCGAAGTACGCGAAGAATGCGTCGAACGCCTGCATCACCCCGGCGGTCAGGCTCAGCTCCTGCGCCGGGATCACCCAGCTGATCGCCACCGCCGGCAGGATGAAGATCAGTAACACAAGCCCACACGCCAGGAACATCGCCTTCGGAAACTCGCCCTTCGGATTGCGGAGGGAGCCGACGTGGACGGCGTTCATCTCCATGCCGGAGTACGCCAGGAAGTTGTTGACGATCAGGACCAGGCTCGCGATCCCCGTCCACTGTGGGATCAGATGGTCAGCGTCCATCGGCGCCGCAGACGGGTTGCCCTGCAGCAGGTAGACGATCCCCAAGATCACGAGCAGCGCGCCCGGGATCAGCGTGCCGACCAGCAGGCCGCTCGACGCCAGCTTGGCGATCCCGCCGACGCCACCACGCGCCGACAGGAACACCCCCGACCAGAACACGATCACGATCACGATCCCGGTGTAGATGCCGTTGTCCGCTAAGTCCGGGTTGAAGACGTAGGCCAGGGTGCTGGCGACGAACCCCAGCAGCGTGGGGTAGTAGAAGATGGTCATCGCGAACTGGCACCACACGGCGAGCAGGCCCCACCTCGCCGAGATGCCTTCGCTCACCCAGCGGAAGATCCCGCCCGACCAGCCCGAGGCGAGCTCCGCCGCGACCAGCGCCTGCGGCAGCAGGAACACGATCGCCGGCACGACATACAGGAACACGCACGTCAGTCCATAGACGGCCATCGTCGGCGCGCTGCGCAGGCTCGCGACGGAGGCCGTCGTCATGAACGCCAACGTCAGCCATGTGATGTACGTCGGTTTCACGACCGCCGCCGGCGTGGCAGGCACTGAAACCGGGCGGTCAGCAGGCACATCCATCGAGTTCATGCGCGACTCCCGTTCGGCATCTCACACTCTCGCCCGCTTCGCGCGGCGCAACGGAAAAAGTAGGTTCCCCAGGGGTGAGGGAGAATCACCCGGAGGGGGTGATCCCAGCGCCGGCCACCGGCGGCCCCGGCGGAGGCCGCGCGGCGAAGCGCTTCCAGATGAAATCCAGGGCGATCGACAACAGCGCGATCGCGACGATGGCGATGAACGTCTCGGGCGCGTTGCGCAGTGTGTCGACCGCGAAGAACACGAGCACGATCGCCGTCAGCACGATCGCCGTCAGCACGATCCCGCCGTTGGCGCCGGTGTCGGCGCGCCGCCGGTAGCCGGCGATGCCGACGAGCAGGAAGATCGCCAGCGAGCAGGCGCTGCCGACCGACGCGATCGCCGACAGGTCGATCAGGTTGGCGACGAGGAGCACGAGCGCGCTGGTTATCAGCAGCCCGGCATGAGAGCCGAGCGGCGAGTCGCGCCCGAAGAAGGGCGGGAACTGCCCGATGGAGGCGAGCATCGCAGTCAGTCCCCCTGAGGCATAGAGCGTCGCGTTGACCGAGGAGGCCGTTGCCAGGAGGGCCGCGATCGCCATCATCACGAAGCCCGCCTCCCCCAGCGTGGGCCGCGCGGCCTCGGCGATCGCCGTCTCGCCGAAGCCGGTCACCTCGTCGACCGTGAGCGTCCCGAAGACTCCCAGCGAGATCAGGACGTAGGTGACAGTTGTCACGCCCAGCGCGAGGTACATGGCCCTCGGCAGTTCGCGCGCCGGGTCGCGCAGGTCGCCCACGGCGAACGTGATCACGCTGAAGCCGAGGTAGGCAAAAAACGTCAGCGCGACGCTCGCGATGATGTCCGACACTGACGGGTAGCCGCTGAACGCGAGCAGGTCGAAGTCGATGTCGACGATCGTCACGCAGATGAACACGACGAAGACAGCCAGCAGCACGACGACGATCAGCGACTGCGCGCGATCAACGACCCGCGAGCCGACGACGTTGATCCCCAGCATCCCGAGCACGACCGCCGAGGTGAAGACGTTGTCCCAGCCCGCCGCGGCGTCGTCGCCGATGAACAGCGAGGAGGCGTAGCTGCCGAACGCGACCGCCACCATCGAGCAGACGATCACGATCGCGGCGAAGTAGCCCAGCCACGACGCGATTCCAACGAGACGACCGCCCCCAAACCCCTCGACGAGATACGCGATCAGCCCGCCCGACGAGGGGAAGCGCACCCCCAGCTTGACGACGGTGTAGCCGAGCAAACCGGCAACGACCCCGGCAAGCAGGAACGACAGCCACACCGCCGAGCCCGCGACGGCTCCCGCCTCGCCGAGCAGCGCGAAAATGCCCGCGCCGACCATCGCGCCGATGCCGAGGAACGCTGCGCCCCGGACGCTCACGCCGCGCCCGCCCTAGCGATTCGCACGTGCGTGTGCCTTCGAGTCGCTCCCGGATACAGCGAGTCAAGCACCGCGGCGCGAGACTACGACATGACGCGGCCGCATCGGCTTCGCCTCTCCGAACCGCAGCATGAGTGGCCTGGTCGCGATCGCCTATGAGGACCTGCCCACCGCCAGCAAGTCGCCTCGAACCTCGGCGAGTCAAGGGCCACGACATCGAACTGATCTTCTTCGTGCGGCTGTTCGGTGCCGCGATCGGGGCCGCGGCCGGCGCGGCAGGCGGCGCCTTGAGCAACACCGGCGTCGACGATGACTTCATGAAGCGGCTCGGCGAGGAGCTCCAGCCCTGGCGAGGCAGCCCTGATCCTGCTGATCCGAAAGGTGTCCGCCGACAAGGTGCTGCCCCAGATCCAGGCGCCCGGCACCGTCATCCAGACGTCGCTCAGCAACAAGGACGAACAGCGGCTCCAAAGGCGCTCGACGCCGCACGCACCTGACGCGGCACTTACAACCTGGGTCGCCGACTACGGCGCGGTCGCAGCTGATCTAGAGCTAATCACAGGCAAGGGCTGCCAAGTGCGGTCGAGGACGGCGCTGTCGACGCGCTGGGGGCAGGTCACGCCGGCAGGACAGGTAGTCCCACAGCAGCCCAGGTAGTCGCGACAGCGGCAGCCTCATCCGCGCCCACGCGCGGATCTCTTGGACAGGCGCTCTCGCCGCCCCGGGTACCAGTTGGGTGCCTAAACTCCCGTGACTTGGCGTGGAAAGCCGGGGAATCGCAATACGGCTCTCGCACACGAGAACCCGGCATTTTGCAGGGAAATATCGGCGTGCGGCGCGGATCACATGTACTGCTTGCCATGCAGAAGGTCGAGGGTTCGAATCCCTTCAGCCGCTTCGCTGCAGCCGAGGCGTTCGCGGACGGACGCCGGCGTCACTCCGATGGCCGTAACGGCGCGCGCCGCGCCTCCGTCCTCGCCATCGAGCGTGGCCAGCGCGATGTGCTCCGGATCCACGTAGCGCGCGCTTCGGGCGCTCGCGATCTCCGCCGCCTGCGCTAGCACGGCGCGCCCCGCGACATCCTCCTCGCCCGCCGTTGCGGTGGCGTCGGTCGCGTCTGTGAGGCACTTGCGAACGGCGTCCGCGCTCACACCGATCGCCTCGAGCGCGGAGCCCGTGCTGCCGCCGCTTCGCAGAACGCCCAGCAGCAGATGCTCCGACGCGACCCCGCGTGCGCCCGCGGCGTCGGCCTCCTGGCACGCGAGCTGCACCGCCCGGCGGCTGTGGCTCGAGAGCCGCAGCGTCTCGACCGCCAACGGGGCGAGATCCCGGTACCGGCGGTGCGCCGCCTGTCTGGAGATGCCCAGAGCCTTCGCGATCGCGCTGAACGAGGACCCCGACCGCAGCGCCTCGGCGACGCGCTCGTTCTCGAACTGCTCCAGCGCGTCGCGAAGCTCGCGCAGCTTCGCCAGGGCGCGCTCAGGTTGGGTGATGGCCGCCGCCTCGTCCGCCAGCCGGCAGATCAGATGTTGAGGTCCCCGCTTCATATCCATGGTTCCGATGCGTCCCCCGTTCCCCGGACGTCCGTGTCTCGCGGGATTGACAGCGCGTTTCCGTCGGAGCAGCGCTCGGGAGACTCCCCCTTCAGTACCCCGAAAAACAGTTTCCTGCGCCTGATCGAGTAAGCGGCGCATCAGATACAGCAAAAAAGAGACCCAAGGAAGGGACCGGAAGCCAGGATGGCCAACGAACGCGACCGCAAGCATCCCCAGCCCGATGGACTGACACCCGAGGAGCTCCAGGCGGAGACCGCCGAGGCGCTGCCCGAGCGCGCAGTGATGTCAACCGTCAGCCTCACGAACCTCGACGCCGCAGCCGGCACCGTGGAGGCGGTCAGCGACGGATTCTCCGAAACCACTGCCGGCGCAGCCGACGCAGCGACTGCTCCGACGGAGCCGACGGAGCCGGTCACGGAGCCGACGGAGCCGGTCCCGCAGGACACGACCATGGCGGCCGAGCCTGAGGCAACCGCCCCGGAGGCGACCGCGACGCCGGACGAGACCGACCCAGCGCTCGCGACCACTGCCGAGCCGACGACGGGCGAGCCGGAACATGAGTTCCCCGCGCCGTGGGCGTCGGGTGAGCATCCGGGTCAGGGTGCGGAGCACAGCGCGGCCGCCGCACAGCACGCGATCACGGCGCAGCACGGCGGCGCGGCTGAGCCGACCGCCGCAGCCGATGCGGGCGCAACCGCCGCACCGGCACCCGCTCCCGCGGATCCGCCGGTGGCGGAGACCGCGCCGGCACCGGATCTGCCCTCCACGGGCATTCCCGTGGCCGACGACGCCGTATCCTCGGTCGGCGAGAGCACCGCGACGAACGTGGGCGCGGCCGCCGGCACGGCAGCCGCTCAGACGACCGCGGCGACGCAGCCGGTCGCGTCCGCAACCGACGCGGCGGTTCCCGCCGTGGACGACGCGGTCGGCACGGTTGGCGACGCTGTCGACAGCACGCTGCCCGCCGTGGGCGACACCGTCGGCACGGTCGGCGACGCTCTGGACGACACCGTGGGCACCGTCGGCGACGCCGTCGACGGCACGCTGCCCGCCGTGGGCGACACCGTCGGCACGGTCGGCGACACTCTGGACGACACCGTGGGCACCGTCGGCGACGTGGTCGGCGACACGCTCCCCGCCGTCGACGACACCGTCGGCACGGTCGGCGACACTCTGAACGACACCGTCGGCACCGTCGGCGACGTGGTCGGCGACACGCTGCCCGCGGTCGACGACACGCTCGGCACGGTCGGCGACGTGGTCGGCGACACGCTGCCCGTCGTGGACGACACGATCGGCACCGTCGGCGACACGGTCGGTGACGTCGTCGACACAGTTGGCGACACCCTGCCCGCGGTAAACGACACGGTCGACACGGTCGGTGGCACCGTGACCGATCTGCTCGGCGCGCTCGAGGGCACCTCGCTGCTCGACCTGAACGCGGATCTCGACCTCGACCTGGATCTCGCGGCGCCGATCACAGCCGCGGTGGCGGCGAACGCCAACGCCGCGATCCCGATCGACGCGGCGGTCAGCGCGAACGTGCTCTCTCCGGACGCCATGTCGATCGCGACTGCGGACCAGGACGCGGTGCTCCAGCAGCTCCTGGCCGGCGACGCGATTGCGACGACGTCGCAGGACTCGGCGATCAGCCAGGGCGAGATCAACGAGGACATTGC
>DASQTS010000039.1:0-2934 GCA_035641775.1 Thermoleophilaceae bacterium | reverse complement strand
ATGGCGCGCATCACGGCATCGGCGGCCTGCGCGGCCGGCAGCACGAAGGGATCCGGTGCCGCGAGGGCGCCGAAGTCGCGCGCGAAGCGCTCGGCGGCGGGGGTCATGTCGCGCGCGGCGGGCGGGACGTCGACAGCGCTGACGTACAGCCCGCGCGCGGCCGGCCCGACCGCTTCGAGCAGGTCCGCGATCGGGATTAATGCGTCTGTGGCCATGATCGGGAGGCGAGAGCCCAAGCCGTTGCGAAGCGCCTTCAAAACGCGGTCGGCGCCTGAGTACAAGTTTCCGGCCAGGTACACGCCGTCCGGCTCTGCATTCGCCACCCGCGACACAAGCCGGTCAAAGTCAGCCGCCTCCGGGTCGAACCCGGCGTAGCCGACGACCTGGAGGCCGAGCTCGCGCGCCGCGCGCCGGAAAGAATCGGCGTGGATCTGTTTCCAGATGGACAGCCGCTCGGCGACGACGAAGACCCGTCGCAGGCTCCGTCGCTCCGCGAAGATTGCACTGGCGACTCCCTGCATGGCCTCGCGCGGGACCACGCGGAAGAAGTTGCGGACGCCTGTCGGGTAGTAGACCCCCGGCTCTCCCCTGAGACCGTCCGGCGGACCTGTGCCCGGACCGCCGCGGGTGAATCCGTCGTGCGTCGCGCTCGAGCTGACGACAGGCACCGGGCCGCCGGGCGCCCGGTTCAGGATCGGAATCTCCACCTGGCCGCAGTACGACGACCATGGCCCGAGCACGGCGACGAGCTTGTCCGCGTGCGCGTACGCGGAAGCGTTCGCCGCGCACTTCCGGAACTCGAAGCCCCCGCTCTGCGGGGTGGATACGTCGCAGGCCTGGTAGCCCACGCTGAACTCGCCCGCAGTGAAGTTGCGCCGCTCGAGCGTGAAGCGAATGGCGCTCTCGAGCGCTCGCGGCGCGGCGCTGTCAGGCCCTTGGAGCGGAAGGTCCGATGCGATCAACACGTCGGGTGTCTCGGTCCCAGAGATCACCCGGCTGCACGACGAGATCGCGAGCGAGTCCTCGGTCGCGCCGCCGGCGACGCTGACCCACGCGGCTCCGGCGCCTGCCGCGATGGCCTGCGGGGAGCCGACGGAAGTTCTGGCGGTCACCCTGTTGGAGCGCGGGTCGATGCGCGAGACGACGCCGTCGACGTAGTTCGCGGCCCAGACGGCCCCCTCGCCGAAGGACACGAAGCCTACCCCCGCCCCGACGTCGATGGTCCTCGTGACCGGCTCGGGACCCGGCTCGATCCGCCACACGACGCCCTGGTCGCGTGCCGCGGCCCACACGGAGCCAGCCCCGACGGCCACGGCGAAAAGCGAGCTACTCCCCAGCGGGATCCGTTCGGCCACGCGGTTGCGCCGGGGGTCGATCCTGCCGACGGCGGCCGACTCCGCGTCTCCCACGAACCAGACTCCCTCCTTCCCCGCAGCAACCGTGAAGGCCCCGAGGTCCTTCCCGATCGTGGCCTCGATCCGGCCGGTCTCCGGGTCGATGCGCGAGATGCTCCCATCCGGGTTGGCCGCCCACACGGCACCCGCGCCAACCGCGATGCGGGGCGCACCCGCGACCGGTAGCGTGCCGGTGCTGCCGCGCAGACGTACGGTTCCGGTCACGCGACCCGAGTCGGGGTCGAGGCGCGCGACGCTCACCGTGGCGTTGGTGACGTCCTCGCCGCCGGCCTCCCCGACCCACACCGCCCCTTCGCCGACAGCAAGCTCGCTTGGCACGCCATCGGTCTTGAACCGTTTCGTGACGCGGTTCGACTCCGGGTCGATGCGCGCGACACTCGAGCGCTCGTTCTCGAGCATCCAGACGGCTCCCTCGCCCACGGCGACGTTGCCCGGGATCTCCCTGGACTCGACGAAGGAGTCGACCTTCCCGTTCGCGGGGTCGAGCGTGGCGACCCCGTTGCCGAGCGGCTCGGCGCCGTCCTCATCGCCGCCACCCGTCATGGCCAGAACGGCCAGCACGACCGCGGCCGTGAGCAGAAGCCCGCCGGCGGCCAGGATGGCGGCAGCGCGCCGCCGCGCCGCCGGCACCAACGTGCCCGCAACCGTCGGCTTCTCCAGTCCGAGCGCCGCGGCCGCCGCGTCGATCAGCTCGCCGCAGCTCGCGTAGCGGTCCTCCCTGTCCTTTGCGAGCGCCTTGCCGAGCACGCGTCCGAGCCGCGGGTAGCCGCGCGGCGGCGCCGGCTGTTCCTGCATGTGCGCCCACATCGTCTCTGCCTCGGTATCGCGCCGGAACGGCGGCTTGCCGGCCAGGCACTCGTACAGCACGCAGGCGAGCGCATAGCAATCCGTTCGAGCGTCGACCGGGTCGCCGCGGATCTGCTCGGGCGCCAGGTAGTCGAGCGTGCCGACCATCCGGCCGGTGTCGGTCGACGCGCCACCGAGCTGCTTGGTGATGCCGAAGTCGGTCAGGTAGACGTGGCCGTCCTCGTCGAGGAGCACGTTGGCGGGCTTGACGTCGCGGTGAACGAGCGCGCGCCTGTGAGCGGCGTCGAGGGCGCCGGCGACCTGACCGAGAATGGCGAGCGTCCGCTCTGGCGACAGCTTCTCCTCCCGGTCGAGGACGGTCCGGAGGTCGCTGCCCTCGACGAAGCGCATGACGAGGTACAGCTGCTCGTCGTGCTCGCCAGCCTCGTAGATCGGGATGACGTTGGGGTGATCGAGCGACGCCGCCAGGCGCGGCTCCCGCAGGAAGCGCTCGCGGAAGCGCTCGTCCTCGGCCAGTTCGGGCGCGATCAGCTTGAGCGCGACCGGACGTCCGAGCGACAGGTCGGTCGCACGATAGACCACGCCCATGCCGCCGCGGCCGACGAGTGAATCGACTCGATAGCTACCGAAATTCGTGCCAGGGGTGAACGCTGCCTTCATGCGCGCTCCGGAGGGTCCGAGATGAACGTACCATCGAAAAGCCGACGAGGGA
>DASQTS010000038.1:0-7303 GCA_035641775.1 Thermoleophilaceae bacterium | reverse complement strand
GAAGGTCGCCACGGACGGCGTCGTCGAGGAGGGCTCCTCGGCCGTGGACATGAGCATGCTCACCGGCGAGTCCGTGCCGGTGGAGGTGGCCCCTGACTCCGAGGTGGCCGGCGCGACCGTGAACGCCGGCGGGCGGCTCGTGGTGCGCGCCACGAAGGTCGGCGCCGACACGGCGCTCGCACAGATCGCGCGCCTCGTGAACGACGCTCAGACCGGCAAGGCGCCGGTGCAGAGGCTCGCCGACCGGGTGTCCGGCGTCTTCGTCCCAATCGTGATCGGGCTGGCCGTCGCAACGCTCGCGTTCTGGCTGGCGGCCGGCGAGAGCTCGACCTTCGCCTTCACCGCCGCGGTCGCCGTCCTGATCATCGCCTGCCCGTGCGCGCTCGGGCTGGCCACTCCCACCGCACTGATGGTCGGCACCGGCCGCGGTGCCCAGCTCGGCCTGCTGATCAAGGGGCCGGAGGTGCTCGAGTCCACGCGCACGGTCGACACCGTCGTCCTCGACAAGACGGGCACGGTTACCACCGGCCGGATGAGTCTCGTCCACGTGGCGACGGCGGACGGCGTGACCCGCGAGGACGCGCTCCGCCTGGCGGGCGCGCTAGAGAACGCCTCCGAGCACCCCGTCGCGCGCGCGATCGCGAGGGCGGCCGAGGCTGAGCTCGACGAGCTCCCCGCGGTTGAGGCGTTCGCGAACCGGGCAGGGCTCGGCGTCGAGGGCATGGTCGACGGCACCGACGCAGTCGTCGGCCGTCCGGCGCTGATCGCGGAGTGGGGCTACGAGCTGTCCACCGCGCTCGAGGCCGCGCTTCAGGCCGCCGAGTCGCGCGGCCAGACCGCCGTCGTCGCCGGCTGGGACCGTAGGGCGCGCGCCGTCTTCGCGGTTGCCGACACGGTGAAGCCCACCTCGGCCGAGGCGATCGTCTCTCTCAGAGAGCTGGGCCTCCGGCCGGTGCTCCTGACGGGCGACAACGAGACGACCGCCCGTGCGGTGGCGGCCGAGGTCGGCATCGACGAGGTGATCGCGGAGGTCCTGCCGTCCGACAAGGCCGAGGTCGTGAAGCGGCTCCAGTCGGAGGGCCGTGTGGTCGCGATGGCCGGCGACGGCGTGAACGACGCGCCCGCGCTCGCGCAGGCGGATCTCGGCCTCGCGATCGGCACCGGCACCGACGTCGCGATCGAGGCGTCCGACCTCACACTCGTGACGGGTGACCTCCGCGCGGCCGCGGACGCGATCCGCCTCAGCCGAGCCACGCTCCGCACGATCAAGCAGAACCTCGGCTGGGCGTTCGGCTACAACGTCGCCGCGATCCCGCTCGCCGCCGCGGGGCTGCTGAACCCGGTGATCGCGAGCGCGGCGATGGCGCTCTCGAGCGTCTCCGTGGTCGCCAACGCGCTGCGACTGCGCCGCTTCAGCCGTTCAGGGCCGGAGGGCTAGCGGCTCGGGCGCCGCTGTGGTGTGCCGAACACGTAGTCCCAGAACGGGGCGCTCACGCCGAAGCCCTTCGTGTCGTCCTGGAAGTGATGGCGCATGTGCAGCTCGCGCACTAGCTTGCCGAGCCGCGTGCGCGGCCGGTGATGGTGCACGTGGTAGTGCGTCATGTCGTAGAGCAGGTAGCCGGCCAGGAAGCCCGCGGTGAACACGTGCGCCCACGGCGTGCCCAGCACGAGGACGAATACGCCCCACAGCGCGAGCGCCAGCGGGATGCTCACGGACGGCGGCATGACGAGCCGAAGCGGGTCGTTCGGGTGGTCGTGGTGCACGCCGTGGATGATCCAGTGGAGCCGCGCGCCGATGCCCTCCTCGGGCTCGAAGTGGAAGACGAGCCGGTGGAGCCAGTACTCGAACAGCGTCCAGAAGACGTAGCCCGCGAGCACCAGTCCCACCACCTCGAGCGTGGTGGGCTCGCCGCGCGCGCCGGCCACAAACAGGGCGACGATGGCGGGGACGAAGATCACGAGCGGCACCACCGGGTGCACGCGTGAGAGCCGGTCGAGCAAGTCCGACTCGAACATCCGCGGCGAGGCCTTCAGCGCTTCGGTACGGCGCGCGTCCACGGGTCGAATGTAGCGCACATGCCCGTCAGGTGAAAGGGAAAGTTCGGGTCCCCTAACTCGGCGTCCAGAGCAATTGCCAGGAGGCCGCGAGGAACTCCAGGCCGAAGGCCGCCGTGAGGGCATAGACGGCGGTCTCCGGGGGCGTCGCGTCGCCCGCGAGCACGCGTCCGAGCAGGTAGGAGGTGACCGCCGCCATGAACACCAGCCTCGCCGTGTGCTCCATGGGATAAGTGTCGGCGCGGGCACCGCCGTCGTCTGTAACCGTCCCGTGAAGCGGGCGTGAAAGTCCCGTTGCCTGCGAACCTGTCCCCCGTGCCAAGGCAGCTCCGGCAGGTCACGGCCACGCGCTACGTGGCGCCGCTGCGCGAGGGCGGCTCGCTGCCGGGCCTGATGGAGGCCGACGACGAGGGCCTGTACGTGACGAAGTTCCGCGCGGCGGGGCAGGGGGAGGCCGCGCTCGTGGCCGAGGTCGCCGCGGGCGAGCTGGCGCGGGCGATCGGGCTCCCGGTGCCGGAGCTCGTGGTGGTAAATGTGGCGCCCGCGCTCGGCGTGGCGGAGCCGGATCCTGAGATCCAGGACCTGATCGTGGGGAGCCCGGGGGCGAACCTCGGCATGGACTTCCTTCCCGGCGCGCTGCCGGTCGCTGTGCCGGCCGACACCGCCGTCGGTGCCGACCTCGCTGCCGATGTGGTCTGGTTCGACGCGCTCGTGACCAACGTCGACCGCACGCATCGCAATCCGAACCTGCTCGTCTGGCACGGCCGCCTCTGGCTGATCGACCACGGCGCCGCATTCTTCCGCCAGCACGGCGACCGGCCGCTCGCGGAGACGGCGCAGGACGACGTGCCGATGCTCGCCGAGCACGTGCTGCTGCCCGCCGCCGGCTCGCTCACGAAGGCGGATGAGCGCCTCGCCGATCACGCGCTCGCCGCGGTGGACGGCGCCGTCGGGCTCGTTCCTGACGTCTGGCTCGGCTCCGATCCGGGAGCGCGCCGCGCGGACCTCGCCGGATTCCTGCGCGAGCGGCTTGCGCCGCCGCGCCCGTTCGTGAAGGAGCTCGCGCGTGCCTGAGGCGTCGTTCAGCTATGCGGTGCTGCGCGTGGTCCCGCGGGTGGAGAGGGGCGAGTCGATCAACGTGGGCGTCGTCGTCTTCTCCCGTCAGCACGACTTCCTGGGGATGCGCGCCGAGCTCGACGAGGCACGTCTCGCCGCCCTCGACTCGGACTGCGATCCCGGGCCGATCCGCGAGCGGCTGGCCGCGCTCGGGGTGGTCGTGGACGGCGACGGCGACGGCGGAGCGCTCGCGGCACTCCCCGCCTCGGACCGCTTCGGCTGGGTCACCGCTCCGTCCTCGACGGTGATCCAGCCGTCGGAGGTCCATACGGGGATGACCGCCGACCCGAAGGCGACGCTCGACCACCTCTTCCAGACGCTCGTCGCATGAGGTACGCGGCCTTCCTCAGAGCGGTCAACCTGGGCCGCAACCGACGGGTGACGGGCGCGCAGCTGAAGGCCCTGTTCGAGGAGGCCGGGGCGGAGGACGTCGCGACGTTCCGGACCAGCGGCAACGTCGTGTTCGAGGCTCCGCGCGACATGACGAAGAAGCTGGAGAGCCACCTCGAGAACGCGCTCGGCCACGACATGGCGATCTTCCTGCGCACGTCGAGCGAGCTGAAGAAGATGGCGGCGCACGAGCCGTTTCCCGCGCTCGAGCTCGACGCCTCCAAGGGCAAGCTGCAGGTGCTCCTGCTCAGGTCGAAGCCGAGCGCCGCGAAGCAGAAGCAGGCTCTCGCGCTCGCCACCGACGAGGACCGGCTCGCGTTCGGTGCGCGCGAGCTCTACTGGCTGCCGAGCGGGGGGACGATGCAGTCGACGCTCGACCAGAAGGCGCTCGCGGCGCTGATCGGCCAGGCCACCCAGCGCACGCAGGGCACAATCGAGCAGCTCTTCGCGAAGTTCTTTGTGTGACAGTGGGGCGATGAGCCACCCCTTCACGCAGGCTCTCGCCGCCCGCGACGCCGAAGCGCTGATCGCGACACTCGCGCCGGATGTCGTGCTCTACTCGGCAGTCACGAAGACGCCGTTCGAGGGCCGCGACGTCGTCGCCGACACGTACCGCAGCGTGCTCGAGTCATTCGAGGAGGTGCGCGTCGTCGACGAGTTCGAGAGCGGCGACGCACACTCATTCTGGTGGGAGGGGCAAATCGAAGGCCGCTACGTGGCCGGGGCCGACCGCTTCCGCCTCGACGCGGAAGGCCGCGTCCGTGAGGTAACGATCGTCGGTCGCCCGATGTCGGGCGTGGCGACGTTCGTGACGGGGATTGGCTTCCGCCTGGCACGCCGACGCCGTGGCGCACTGGTGGCGAGGATCCTGCGACTCACCTCGCTGCCGCTCCCGCCGATGCTCACGCTTCTCGACCCAGTCACCAGCTGGGTGCTCCGCGCGCGCCGCCCCTAGACGTTCCGCGAGGCGGCCAGGTCGACCAGCCGCGTGCTCGGCACAGTTGCCCGCGCCGCGATGACACACGTGTGGCCCTGCTGGGTCCACGTCACCACGGTTCGGCCGCCCGCCCTCGCCACGTGGTAGGTCTTCCCGTCGCGGGTGACGGGGCGGCCCGGAGGCTCGGCGTCCAGCTCGTCGCCGGACACGACCGCATAGCCGAGCCGGGCTCCTTCGGGGTTGCGGTAGACGACCGTGGTGACGGAGCGGCCCGACAGCGTGTCGTCGCGGCGGCCGACCGCCCGCCAGCCAAACTTCGCCTCCCAGTCGGGGAAAACGAGGTTCTCCACGCGGGCGTCGAGGTTCGGAGGGGTTCCGCCGATCGATCTCGGCGCGGGCTTCCTGGCCTCGAGGCGCGCGGCGCCCGTGACCTTTGCCAGCGTCGGCTCCGTCGAGGTCTCGCCGGCCTGAAGCGCGATCACCGCGACGAGGAGGGCGCCGGCGATGCCGCCGAGCGCCAGGCCCAGCCGCCGGCGGCGCCAGAACGGCGTTCGTGCCCGTGCCGCCGCGCGCTCCCGCTCGCGCTCTATCGACTCGCGCAGGGACTGCGGGGCATGAGTCTCGGAGACGGCAGCGGCGATCAGCGCCTCGCCCTCGCGTGCGCGGGCCAGCTCCTCGTCCGTCATCGGAATGTCGTGATCGTCAGGCATTGGGTTCGCCTCTATTTCCCTGGACGCCCTGCGGGGCCGATTCCATCCCGCTGGCAACCTGCGCGCGCGCCCGGAACAGCCTTGAGGTGATGGTGGCCTCCTTGGTACCCAAGAGCTCGGCCGCCTCGCCGTAGCTGAGGCCCGCCACGTCGACAGCGACCAGCGCGTCGCGGAACTGCTCGGGGAGACCGGCGATGACGGCGAACACCTCGCGCGCCTCGACCGCCTGCTCCGGCCGGCTTGCCGTGCTGGGGTCGATCGGCTCGGCCCGATCGGCCAGCGTCTCCGGAGCGGGGCGTCGCGCGGCGGCGCGGCGCGAGCTGATGAAGGTGTTCCTCAGCGCCTGGAGGAGATACCCGAGATCGTCCGCGTTGCGCACTCGGCGCGGCTTGGCGAGCACGCGCGCGAACGTCTCCTGGACCAGATCCTCGGCGTCGGTGCGGGACCCGGACATCGCCCACGCGGCCCGGAACAGGCGGTCGATGTGGTCGCCCAGCGTAGAGGGATCCAGCGTCCGGTCCGGAGCCATCGCCGCCGCCGAGAGTACTGCCGGGAAGGACTTGGGGTTTTCGGCGTCTTAGCACGTAGAGACCCACCCACAACCCCGGAGGCAAACAGATGACCATCACCTCACAGTCCAAGTCTTTCTTGCTCGCTCTCGTGCTCCTCATCGCCGCACTCGTCGCTCCCGCGGCCCCGAGCGCGAAAGGAGGCGGCGAGCAGGGCGTCCAAGCCGAGCTTGACGGCGGCACTCTCCGCGTCGACGGCGGCGACCGGCCCAACAGCGTCGCGCTTCGCCTGAAGGCGGGCGATCAGACTCGCATCCAGGTCGACGCGGGCGACAACGGCTCGGCCGACTTCTCGTTCGCGCGCGGCAACGTGGACGCCATCAACATCCGGATGGGCAACGGCCGCGATTCGGTCCGTATCGACGACGCGAACGGCGCCTTCACCGACGCGATCCCCACGACGATCGCCGGCGGGAACGGCGACGACACCCTGGGCGGCGGCTTGGGCGTCGAGACGTTCAACGGCGGCAACGGCGACGACTTCGTCGACGGCGGTCGCGGCAACGACCGCGCCGATCTGGGCCGCGGCGACGACACGTTCCAATGGGACCCGGGCGAGGGCAGCGACTCGATCGAGGGCCAGAGCGGCAGCGACAGGATGCTGTTCAACGGAGCCCAGGGGCCGGGCGCCGAGACCGTCACGATGACGGCGAACGGCGGGCGACTCATTTTCTTCCGCCAGCCGGGCGCCGTGACGATGAACACCGACGATGTCGAAATCGTCGACTTCAACGCCCTCGGCGGGCCGGACAGCATCACCGTGAACGACCTGTCGGGCACCGACGTGACCCAGACGAACCTCGACCTGGCCGCGATACTCGGCGGTAACGCCCCCGACGGCCAGCTCGACAGCGTGGTCGTCAACGGGACCGACGGGGTCGACGACATCGACGTCGCCGGCAACGGCTCAGGAGCCGACGTGACCGGCCTTGCCGCGGCGGTCTCGATCAAGCGCGCGGACCCGACCGACAGCCTCGTCGTCAACACGCTCGCGGGTGCGGACAACGTGCACGTGGCCGGTGTGGCCGGCGTGCTGGACGTGCTGGTGAACGACTAGTCCGTGCCGGCTGAAGCAGCGGGCCCCGGCTTCTCCTCCTGCCGGGGCCCGCTACCGGGCACGAGCCAGCAGCATGCGGCCGATCGGCGACAGGGCGGCAATCACTGCCCGCAGCGCAGGGCTCGCCATCACCATGCAATGCCGGTACTGCCTGAGCAAGCCGGCGTAGTACAGGAGAGCGACCGGGCTCGAATAGCTCTTGATCTTGCCCTCTCTCATCAGCCTCGACTCGGTTGCGAAGTAGTCCTCGAAGTCGAGCGCGGGCGCGTGCAGATTGCGAACACGAGCGGGCCGGTCACCCACGATCCGAAACGAGTGCACCGTCCCGGCCGGGACCGTGGCGGACTGCCCCGGTCCCAGTTCGTGCCACTCGGAGCCGACGAGCACCTTGAACGCCCCTTCGATCACCTCATAGGTCTCGGCCTGCTCCGGATGTATGTGGCGCGGCACGTCCTCCGTCGTCGGCGGA
>DASQTS010000037.1:0-7956 GCA_035641775.1 Thermoleophilaceae bacterium | reverse complement strand
TCAGGCAGGTTGGTGGACGCGCTGCGCCGCCGCGATCAGGTCGCGCACGGCCTGCTCGTCGCCGCGCCGGAGCAGCTCGATCGGGTCGGGGTCGCCGTTCACGATCGACTCGAAGAAGACCTTGCGGTCCTGGTAGGTGGGGAGCGTGCCCTTGGCCCAGCCGCGCACGTCGTTCAGGAGGATCGCGAGGCGGGCGTAGGGCTCGCCGTACTCGTCCGCGATCTCGTCGCGGATGCGCTTCGCGAGCGCGGGCGAGGCGCCCGCCGTCGAGATCGCGATCGCCAGCGGGCCGGTGCGGATGATCGCCGGGAGGATGAAGTTGCAGAGCGGCGGGACGTCGACGACGTTCACGAGCATCGCGCGCCGCTCGGCGTCGTCGTAGATCTGGATGTTCACGTCCGTGTCGTCGGTCGCAGCGATGACCATGAAGACGCCCTCGAGGTCGTCCGCGCCCGCGTACTCGCGCTGCTCCCAGCGAATCGAGCCCTCGTCGGCAAGCTCCTGGAGCTCCGCGGTTACGTCCGGGGCGATCACCGTGACCTCGCCGTCGCAGGCGAGCAGGCCCTCGACCTTCTCGAGGCCGATCTCACCGCCGCCGACGACGACGCAGCGCCGGCCGCTCAGCTTGAGGCAGGCTATGTAGAAGGGAATGTCGAGCATGCCCTGCACGCAGCTCTGGTCGCAGATCCCCTTCTTGAGCTGGCAGACGCATTCCTTGCCCGCGTAGGCCTGTGCCGGCATGCGAACAAGTCTAGAAGCCGCTCAGCGCTTCAATACGTCGCGGAGCGTCTTGCCGCCCACGCGGGCGAGCGGGATCAGGCCGCGGCGCAGCGCGTCCGGCTTGTCGGCGTCGCGGCCGTAGAGCAGGCGCGCGCTCGCCTGCATCGCCCGGCCGAGCGCCTCGTCGTAGGGGTGCCACCAGAAGTCGCGCGTACGCGAGGGCTCCCAGGTGACGAGCTTGATGTTCACGCACTCGTACAGCCCGAACTTCGAGTGCGACCGCCCGAGGCCCGAGCTCTTCACCCCGCCCCACGAGCATGAGCAGGCGCCGTGGCTGAACATGTGGTCGTTCACCCAGACCATCCCGGACTCGAGCCTGCGGGCCATGCGCTCGCCCTTCGCGCGGTTCATCGTCCACACGGACGCGCCGAGGCCGAACTCGGAGTCGTTGGCCAGCGCGATCGCCTCGTCCTCGTCCGCGACGCTCACGATCGGCACCACCGGGCCGAAGATCTCCTCGCGCATGATGCGCATGTCGTGCGTCACCCCTGTTAGCACGGCCGGCCGGAAGAACGGCTCGTCGGCGCCTCCGCAGCGGCGCGTGGCGCCGTTCGCGACGGCGTCGTCCACGAGCTCCTTCACGAGCTCGAGCTGCTCGCTCGAGACCATCGGGCCCACCTCGGTCTCCCAGTCCATCGGGTCGCCGACGCGCAGCTTCCGCGCGCCCTCGACGACGCCCTCGACGAACCGCTCGGCCACGTCCTCGACCACGTATACGCGCTCGATCCCCGAGCAGGTCTGGCCCGCGTTGGCGAAGCCGCCCCACAGGCAGCCCGAGATCGCGTTCGGGAGATTGGCGTCGGCGCAGACGATCATTGCGTCCTTGCCGCCCAGCTCGAGCACTGAGCCCTTCATCCGCTGCGCGCACTCCACTCCCACGCCCCGCCCCACGTCCACCGAGCCCGTGAAGAAGATCTTCGCTGCGCTCGACTCGACCAGGGCGTGGCCCACGGCGCCGCCGCCGTGGACGGTGCGCACGAGGCCCTCCGGCACGCCCGCGCGCTCGAACACGTCCTGGATCCGCTGGCCGATGAGCGGGGTGAGCGATGCGGGCTTCACGACCACGCCGTTCCCGGCCATCAGCGCGATCGCCACCTCGCCGAACGGGATCGACCACGGGTAGTTCCAGGGCGCGATGACCCCCACCACGCCGAGCGGCTCGTACGTGAAGCGTGCGCGCTTCTGCTTGAGGAAGATGGGGAGCGGGATGCGCTCGTCGTCGAGGATCCCGGGACCGGCCTCGGCGAGCCAGCGGAGCGAGTCGATCGTCGGCAGCAGCTCCATGACGTACGACTCGTTGCGCGACTTTCCCTGCTCGCGCGTGAGCAGCTCCGCGAGCTCGTCGATCTGGTCGATGATCGCCTGGGCGGCGCGGCGCATGTAACGGGCGCGGTCGGCCAGCGGCAGCTGCGCCCAGAACGGCTGGACGCTCGCCACGTCGTCCACCACGGACTGGACCTGGTCGGGCGTGATCGTCGGGACCGCGCCGATGCGCGTGCCGTCGAGCGGGCTGAAGGACTCAAGCTCGGTGGCCGGCGCCGGCCGCAGGGCAGCTTCCATGGCGCGGGATTCTGTCAGTCCCGGCCGCGCGCTCGGCGGATTCGCTCGAGGCGCTCGCGCAGCTCGGCCTCCTCGCCGTGCTCGGTGAGCTCGAGAAAACGCTCGCCCGCGGCGTCCGCCGGCATCAGCTCCTGGTCCGAGACGCCCTCCGGGTGCGAGTGCGGGTAGTCGTAGTCCAGTCCGCGGCCCAGCTTCTTCGCGCCCGGGTAAGCTGCGCTGCGCAGCGCGGCCGGCGGCTCCGGCGTTCCGTGCTCGCGCACCCACGTCCGGGCGCGCTTGATCGCCTCATACGACGCGTTCGACTTCGGCGCGAGCGCCAGGTACACCGCCGCCTGCGCGAGGTTGAGCGCGCACTCCGGCATCCCGACATGCTCCACCGCGTGCGCCGCGCTCACCGCCACCTCGAGCGCGCGCGGGTCGGCGTTGCCGATGTCCTCGCTCGCGAGCACGACCATCCTCCTCGCGATGAAGCGCGGGTCCTCGCCGCCCTCGATCATCGCGGCGAGGTAGAGCAGCGAGGCGTCGGGGTCCGAGCCGCGGGTGGACTTGATCCAGGCGGAGATGAGGTCGTAGTGGAGGTCGCCGCCCTTGTCGTAGAGGATCGCGCTGCGCTGGAGCGCGTCCTCGGCCACGCGCAGCGTGACCACGCCGCCCTCGCCCACGGTCTCGCAGGCGAGCTCGAGTGCGGACAGCGCAGTGCGGGCGTCGCCCGCGGACCGCGCCGCCAGGAACTCGAGCGCATCGTCCTCCACGCGCGGAGCGCCCGCGGAAGCCGTCGCGGCGCGCCGGGCACCGCCCGGCGCTTGCGCAAGGCCCCGCTCGGCGCCGAGAGCCCGCCGGAGCAGCGCCAGCACGTGCTCGTCGGTGAGCGAGCGGAGCTCGTAGATCCGGCAGCGGGAGAGCAGCGCGGAGTTCACCTCGAAGTACGGGTTCTCGGTGGTGGCGCCGACAAGGATCACGGTGCCGTCCTCGACCGCCGGGAGCAGCGTGTCCTGCTGCGCCTTGTTGAAGCGATGGATCTCGTCGAGGAAGAAGATCGTGCGCTCGCCGCTCGCCTGGAGGCGGTGCTGGGCCCGCTCGATCACCTTCCGGACCTCCGCGCGGCCGGCGTTCACGGCCGACTCCTCCTCGAACAGCGCCCGGGCGTTCACGGCGAGCAGCCGCGCGAGCGTCGTCTTTCCGGTTCCCGGCGGCCCGTACAGGATCATCGAGTGCGGGCGGCCCTCCTCGATCGCCGTGCGCAGCGCCGAGCCGCGGCCCAGCAGGTGCTCCTGGCCCACGAACTCGCCCAGCGAGGCGGGGCGCATGCGCGCCGCCAGCGGCTGGTCGACTGCGTCGGGCGCCTCCGGCCCGGCCGCCGGCTCCTCCATCTCGAAGAGGCGTTCCTCCACCTATCCGATTCTCGCAGCGGCTCGGGCCATCAGCGCCGCTGCGTCCGCGTCGGACAGTCCCTCCGACGTCAGCCGGCGCCAGGTCCAGAAGTCGAGCGCGAGCGCGATAAGCGGCCCGCCGCCGAGCGCTGCCGCCAGGCCGGCCATCCGTGCATCTGCGGTCTCGCTCAGCAGTGCGTCAAGCGCGGGGATCCCCAGGCGGTCGCGCCTGACGTTTTCGCCCATGCGCGCCGTCTCGCGGTACCAGGCGTACAGCGCCCCGAGCACCGCCTCCGCGCCGGCGCCGGGGTCCAGGACGGGCAGAGGATGGAGCTGCATCCAGTGCCCCTGGCAGGCGGCGAGCAGCTCGCGCTCCTCAGGGAAGTTGCTGTACACGGTCACGCGCGTGACCCCCGCACGGCGAGCGACCTCCGAGACGGTGGTGCGTGCGGGCCCGACCTCCTCGTGCAGCGCGACCGTCGCCTCCGTGATCCGGCGACGGGTGTTGGCCTGCTTCGCCGCCCTGGTCTTCAGCTCGTACTTGCGTTTCACTAAACACAATGTACAGTGATCGCATGACGACCACACTCATAGAGGGACCGTTCGGCGCGGAGCTCCTCCACGCGAACGACGACGTGGCCTTCGTCGAGCACCCCATCGCCCCCCGCACGCTCGCCGGCCCGCGGCACATCCACCAGCACGAGGACGAGTATTCGTACGTCCTCGAGGGCGAGGTGGGCTTCGAGCTCGGCGACGAGGTGTTCACCGCGAAGGCCGGCGAGCTGGTCGCCAAGCCCCGGGGGGCCTGGCACGCCTTCTGGAACGCGAGCGACGAGCCGGCCCGTGTGCTCGAGGTGATCTCCCCGTCCGGCTTCGAGCGCTACTTCGCCGACCTCCGCGAGCTGATCCCGCCGGTGCGCCCCGAACGTGACCTCGAGGGGCTCGCCGAGCTCCAGAAGCGCTTCGGCCTGGAGATGGACTTCAGCTCGATCGAGCGGCTCAGCCGCGAACACGGGCTAGGAAGCCCGTAACCGCCTCAGCGCACTCCTCCGGCGCGTCCTCCCACACGAAGTGGCGCGCGCCCTCGACCACCACGAGCTCGGTGTCCGGCAGCTCGCGCTCGAAGCGGTGGGCGCCCGCGACCGGAGCGAACTCGTCCTCCTCGCCCCACACGAGCAGCGCCGGCACGCCCAGGCCCGCGAGGTCGTACCGCTCGAGCTTCGAGAAGTCGCCCGACCGGTACAGCTCGAGCACTCCGCGGCGGCGCTCGTCACTCGCGAATGCCTTCCAGTACTCCCCGATCGCCTCGTCCGTCATCCCTGCGCTCGACTGCCGCATCACGGCCTCGAACCCTTCGCGGGTGAAGCCCTCCATCACCTGCTCGCCGGTGCCCTCCTCCTTCAGCGCCTTCGCCATCCCGTGCCACTTGCCGTCGGAGAAGAACCCGGTAGCGCTGATCACGAGCGCCTCGACGGCGTCCGTGTGCTCGCACGCCCAGCGCATTCCGATGAGGCCGCCCCAGTCGTGCATCACGGGCACGCAGCGCTCGATTCCGAGCTCTTGGCGTAGCCGCTCGAGTCCCTCGATGTGACGCTCCCAGGTGCCGGGCGGGTCGGGCTCCGAGTTCCCGAAGCCGGCGAAGTCGGGCGCCACGGCGCGCCAGCCGGCGTCCGCCACGGCGGGAATCAAGCCCTCCCACATGTACGACGACTCGGGGAACCCGTGGAGCATCAGCGCCACCGGGGCGTTCGGAGGTCCCGCTTCACGGTATGAGAGTCCGGCGGCGAGCATCTAACCTCCAACCATGACGCCTTTCGCCAAGCCGCGGGCGGTGCCCGCGGCGCAGGTATGACATCCCCTGTCCCTGAGGACAAGCTGCGCCTCGGAGGCATGGCGCTTCGCAACGGCCTGCTGGTGCACGGCCCCACCCACTGGGCCGCGGCGGTGAGGACCGACGACGGCGAGGTCAGGGTCGCCTCCGGCCGCAAGCCCGACCTCGGCGGGCGCGCTTCCGAGCGCCTCCCGGGCGTGCGCGGCGTCGTGAAGCTCGCCGAGGCGATGGCCGTGATCCCGCTCGTGAAGCGGGCGTTGCCCGAGGCGAGACTGCCCATGCAGGACCTGAAGACGCTCGGCTCGATGAGCGCGGCGGCCATCGCCGGCCAGGCGATCCGCAGCTCCGGCGGCGGCGCGCCCGGCCGGCGCACGGCGGGCCGGGAGGTGGCGGTGGCGCTGGTGAGTCTGGCGCCGGCGCTGCTGGCGCTCAGGAGTGGGGATCTCGCCGCCTACCACGGCGTCGAGCACAAGGCGATCGCCGGCTATGAGTCCGACGGGGACGCCGCCGAGGCCGACAAGGAGCACGACCGCTGCGGCTCGCACCTCGTCGCGCCGATGCTCACCGCCGTCGCGATCGGCAATGCCGCGATACGGCGCGCCGGGATGCGCGGCCCCGCGGCCGACGCGGCCGTGGGCTTGGGGAGCGCCGCAGTGGCCGTGGAGATATTCGCCTGGGGCGAGCGCCATCCGGACTCGGCGATCACCCGGATGATGCGGCGCCCTGGCTTCGAGATCCAGCGTGCCGTCGGCACGCGGGAGCCGACCCCGGAGCAGCTCGAGGTCGGCAGGGCCGCTCTCGCGGAGATCCTGCGGGTCGAGGGTGGCGAGTAGCGCACAGACGCGATCGCGCCTCGACCCGGAGGTCTTCCGGCTGCCGGTCGAGAGGATCCGCGCCGGCTACTACTCGGACGCGTACTTCAACTTCACCCGCGAGCTCCTCCTCGAGTCCGGGCACCGCCCGCCGGTGACCGTTCAGGTGTTCCAGAAGCAGCACTCGGTGCTCGGCGGCATCGACGAGGCGATCGCGGTGCTGAAGCTGTGCTCAGACGACTGGAGCGCCTTGGACGTGCACGCTCTCCACGAGGGCGACGAGATCGAGCCGTGGGAGCCGGTGCTCCAGATCGACGGCGACTACGCGCTCTTCGCCCATCTGGAAACCGTCTACCTCGGGGTGCTCTCGCGCCGCACGCGCATCATGCGCAACGTGCGCGCGGTGGTCGACGCGGCAGCCGGGAAGCCGATCCTGTTCTTCCCCGCGCGCCACGACCACTGGCTCGTGCAGACCGGCGACGGCTGGGCGGCCCACGTGGCCGGCGCGATCGGCGTCTCCACCGACGCGCAGGCCTCGTGGTGGGGCGGCCGCGGCGTCGGCACGGTGCCGCACGGGGTGATCGCAGCCTTTGACGGGGATACGGTCGCCGCCGCGAAGGCGTGGGCGGACCGTTTCGCGGACAGGATGAACGTAACGGTGCTCGTGGACTTCGAGAACGACTCGGTCCGCACGGCGCTCGAGGTTGCCGACGCGCTTGGCGACCGCCTCTGGGGAGTGCGGCTCGACACCTCCGAGCTGATGGTGGACCGCTCGCTGTGGCCGGACACGGGCGACTTCAAGCCCACCGGCGTGAACGTCGTCCTGGTCCGGCGGGTGCGCGAGGCGCTCGATGCTGCGGGCCACGAGCACGTGCACATCGTCGTCTCCGGGGGCTTCGACGCGGAGAAGATCCGCGCCTTCGAGGAGGCAGGCGCGCCGGTGGACGCGTACGGCGTCGGCTCGTCGCTCGTTCAGGGCGCCAACGACTTCACCGCGGACGTCGTGAGGGTCGAGGGTCGCGACTGCGCGAAGGCCGGCCGGCGCTTCCGGGCCAACCCGCGGCTAGAGAAGGTGTTGTAGGACTCATGCCGAGGACGGGGCCGGCCGATTGGGGTAGTGGATGAGTAGGTCCCTCCGAACGCTGCCCATGCTCGCTGCCGCGCTCATCGCCCTTGCGGCACCGCCCTTCGCGAGCGCCGCCGGCGGCTCGGCCGTGTGCAACGTGCCGGTCGTCGTCTCGAAGACCCAGCAGCTCGGCGAGCTCGAGGTGGCGGAGGGCAGCTACAAGCTCACCGTGACCGACACGGACCAGATCGCCTGCCAGGAGGCCGTCGACGAGTTCCGCGCCGCCCTGAGGGAGCCGGGCGCAGCCGTGCCCGACGGATGGCGGGTGGACGCGCCGAGCCAGACGATCTCACGGTCGGACGGCACGGACTCGTTCAGCGTGGCCCAGGACGTGGTCGGCGAGGAGTCGGTCTCCTGGTGGGACAACATGCAGGACTGGATGATCGTGTGGCTGCCGATCATCTTCATGGGCCTGATCGCGATCGCGGTCGTCTGGATGATCCGCTTCATGCCGCGGACGAAGCCGCAGGAGATCGC
>DASQTS010000036.1:0-3737 GCA_035641775.1 Thermoleophilaceae bacterium | reverse complement strand
GGCGGCGCGATCGCGCTCGGGCACCCCTTCGGCATGACCGGCGCCCGCATCATGACCACGCTGCTGAACGGCCTCGAGACCGACGACAAAACGATCGGGCTCGAGACGATGTGCGTGGCCGGCGGCCAGGGCCAGGCCATGATCGTCGAGCGGCTGAACTAGGCCGTTGCGCAAGCACCGGGCGGTGCCCGGTGCGCCGCGATGTCTTCTTAGACGGCGCGGAGCGTCGGGCGCCCCGGGTTCTCGCGCAGCAGCTCCACGCGCCGCAGCGCGAGCTCGGCGTCGGTGGGCATGCCGTAGTAGAAGCCCTGGCCGAGGTCGCAGCCGAAGGCGCGGAGCGCGGCGATCTGCTCGGGCGTCTCGATGCCCTCGGCGATCACCTTCAGGTCGAGCGCCGAGCCGAGCTCGATCACGGCGCGGGCCAGCGCGTGGTGCTCGCGGGCGCCCGTGACCTCGTCGATGAACTGCTTCGGGATCTTCATCGTGTCGACCGGCAGCCGCGAGAGGTACGCGAGCGACGAGTAACCCGTGCCGAAATCGTCCACGGCCACGCTCATCCCGCGCTCGTGCAGCGCCTCGAGGACCGCAATCGGCACCGGGTCGTGCCCCACGAACGCCCGCTCGGTGAGCTCGAAGACGAGCAGCTCCGGCGGCAGTTCGTGGATGTCCACCAGCGCGTCCAGGCGGGCGAGGAACCCGGGGTCGATCAGCTCCGGGGCGCAGACGTTCGCATGGATCGGGATCCGCAGCTTGGCGGCCTGCTCGATCACGCGCTCGAGGACCAGGGCACCGATCTCCACGACGGCTCCCGTCTCCTCGGCGAAGGCGATGAAGTCCCTGGGCGGCACCAGCCCGCGCTCGGGGTGGTTCCAGCGGACGAGCGCCTCGAGCGCCACGGGGCGGCTGTCGGCGAGCGACACGACCGGCTGGTAGACGACGGTCAGCTCCTCGTCGCTCACGGCACGCTCGAGCTCGACGGCGAGCGTGCGGCGCTTGCGCAGTGCGTCGCGCATCGACGGGTGGAAGACGCGGTACTGGCTCTTCCCGCGCCGCTTGGCCTCGTAGAGCGCCACGTCGGCCTTGCGCATCATCTCGTCGGGGCAGTCCTTGCCCGGCGTGCCGACCGCAATGCCGATGCTCACGTGCACGCGCAAGCGCTCGTCCGTGACCGGGATGCGTGACTCGAAGTCGCCGAGCAGCCGCTTGGCGACGGCCACGGCGTCGACCTCGCCGCCCGAGCGGTCGAGCAGGAGCGCGAACTCGTCGCCTCCGAGGCGAGCGGCGGTGTCGCCCTCGCGGAGGCAGCCGCGCAGGCGGTCGGCGACCGCGCGGAGCAGCTCGTCGCCCGCGTGGTGTCCGTGGCTGTCGTTGATCGCCTTGAACTCGTCGATGTCGAGCAGCAACACGCAGACGCCGGGCCGCCGGCTCTGCAGCGCGTGCTCGAGCCGGTTGTGGAAGAGCGAGCGGTTCGCGAGCTGGGTGAGCGAGTCGTAGAGCGCCTTGCGCTCGAGCTCGTGCTGGAGCGACTCGAGCTGGCGGACCGCCTGCTCGAGGCGGTCGTACTGGAGCGCGACCGTGACGTTGCCTGTCAGCGTCTCGAGCAGGCGCAGGTCCTCCTCGCTGAAGCTGCGGTCCACGCTCTCGCGGCCGGCGATGGAGAAAAGTCCGACGCAGCCGGCCTCGCCGTGGAGCGGCGCGATCACGCCGTTCTCCATGCCGCGCGTGCGGAAGTACTCGCGCTGCCCGATGTCGTGGAGCCGGGCCGTCTCGACGGGGCCGGCCAGGCCGGCGGCCAGCGAGCGGAGGCTCTCGGCGAGCGGCTCGTCGATCGGCTCGAGCATCCGGCGGGTCCCGTCGCTGGTGAGCGACGAGCGGGCGGAGCGGCTCGGCTCCGCGGAGAAGAGGACGAGGTCCACGGCCTCGACGCGGAAGGCCGAGGCTGTCCGGGCCAGCAGGGCCTCGAGCTCGGGCACGATCTCGGACGAGCGCGACAGCGTTCGCGTGGCCTCGTACAGGAACTCGAGCTCGGAGTTGCGACGCCGCTCGGAGAGATAGGCGCGGTAGGCCGCCATCAGCAGCACGGTCGGCGGCACCAGCAGCAGTCCGCCCTCCGGGCGCGCCGAGACGACGGCGGCCACGGCGAGCGCGAGGCAGGTGTTGCTGAGCGCGACAGTCCAGTTCGTGAGCAGCATGTCGATGCGCTGCTGCGTCTCGAGCTTGCCCTCGGCGATCGTGACGGCCGCCCCCACGAAGAGGTCGGCGGTCAGCGTCGCGGCCGAGACCGCGGCGAATACGGCGAGCCACACGAGCGGGTCGAGCGGGTCGCGGCCGCTCGCCAGGCCGGCGACGATGAAGATCGCGACGCAGGTGCCGAGCGTGAACTGGGCGAGGTTGAAGAACGCCTTGAACGTCGGGATCTCACGGTCGAACGCGAGCGCCAGGGACGACCCCACGAGCCCCGCGAGGAGGAGCTCAGGCGCCGGCAGGAACAACAGTCCGGCCACGAGCGGCAGCTCGCCGAGCGAGAGCGAGTGGGTGCTGCGCCGAAAGTGCAGGTGCACCACCCACCGCTCGGCCGCCGCGAAGCCCGCCGCGACGACCCACCACGGGACGTCGAGCGTGGGGGCCGCAGCCTCGTACGGCTGCACGAGGGCGACGTAGGCCAGGGCCGTCAGGAGGGCGATGCCCACCGTCAGGATCCAGATCTTGGCCTCGAGGCCGAGCTGTCGCCCCCCGATCGTCATCGGCTACCAGCCGAAGTCCGTCGTCTTGCGGAAGGAGACCCGCCGGAAGCTGACCCGGTTCGGATCCACCTCGCCGCTCTCCGTGAACCCGCACTCGCAGCGGAAGCTGGAGCGGCTCCACGTCGTGCTGTACGGCGTGCCGCTCGCATCGCGGAAGCTCACGCGGCGGAAACTGGCCCGGGTCCAGTCGATCATCCGGGTCGCGGAGTCGATCAGCTCGTTCGGCGGCAGGGTGACAGTGAAGGTGCTGCTCGCATTCAGGGCGTTGGCCGTATTGATTACGCCACCGGCGCCCGGCACGTCGTCCAGCGTGGAGACGAGCGCGCCCTTGACCTGGGGCGGCGTCCAGTCGGGGTGGTCCTCGAGCAGGAGTGCCGCGGCACCGGAGACCACCGCGGTCGCCATGGACGTGCCGCCCGCCCGGAAGTACCTGCCGTCGACCACGCAGCCGGGGCAGAGATCCTGGAAGTCGCTGCCCACGGCTAGCGTCGACACGAGGCCGACTCCCGGCGCCAGCACGTCCGGCTTGCGGACGCCGTCCTGGGTCAGCCCGCGGCTGGACCACGGGGCGAGCGAGTCGTCCCCGCGCATCCACGTGCCCTTGTCGTCGAGCGCCCCGACGGTCACGACCCACGGGTCGTTGGCCGGCGCGAACGTCACCCCGTCCTGGGTGGCGCCCTCGTTGCCCGCCGCGGCCACGACGGTCAGGCCGTTGAACCAGGCCTGCTCGACAGCCGCGTCCAGCGGATCGGTGCGGTACGACTCGGCGGTCATCGACGCCAGCGAGAGGTTCACGACGCGGATCCCGAGCGCGGCCTTGTTGTCCACCGCGAACTGGAGCCCGTTGATGACGTCGAGCACCGTGGTGTTGCCGTCGTCGTCGGAGACCTTGACCGAGACGATGTTCGCCCGCGGCGCCACACCCATGTAGCGCCCGTAGAGGTTGTGGCCGGTCGGCCACGCGAGGCTGTTGCCCGCGATCAGGCCCGCAAC